>JAHEZF010000150.1:0-4155 GCA_023251215.1 Sphingobacteriales bacterium
AATGTGGTGACATTTTTTTGAGAATCTTTTAATGTGCGAACACTGATATTTTTCTGCATCATCTCCTGGTCAAGCCCGGTCATCGTTGCAGTGATGAACATGCCGCCGATAATGCTCTTCAGCCAAAAGCCGGATGTATTAATACCAGTATTGAAAATTCTTGTGAGCCCCTTATTACCTAACTCAGTCAATGTAGAACTAAAAGAATGCCCCATGTGATTCATGACATATATAATACAAATAATCAATCCAGCGAGCATGCAGGTTGTTTGCAATGTATCGGTAAATACAATTGTCTTTACTCCGCCTTCAAACGTATAAAGAAGTATCATCAATAAAATAACAAAAGTGGTGAGCCAGAAAGGAACATGCATATCTTTCAGAATGAAGATCTGTAATACATTAATGACAAGATAAAGCCTTGCTGTGGCGCCCAATATTCTTGAAACAACAAAAAATAAAGCGCCGGTTTTATAAGACGTCATCCCAAAACGATGCTGCAGGAAATTATAAATGGAAGTAAGATTAAGTTTGTAATACAAAGGGAGCAAAACAAAAGTGATGATGGCATAACCGATCACATAGCCAATCACCACCTGGAAATAAGCAAATCCACTTCCCCCCACAGTTCCCGGAACTGAAACAAACGTTACTCCTGAAAGCGAAGTACCAATCATACCGAAAGCTACCAGCATCCAGTTACTGTTCCGGTTGCCGATAAAAAAAGATTCGTTATTGGAATTGCGGGAAGTGTACCAGGCTACCGCCAGCAGGATGGCAAAATATGCAATAACATAAACCAGTAACTGCGTGGAATTCATAAATTGATTTTAGTTTCAGCAGCTAAGATAGTTTCTATCAGGTTAAGAATAACTGAAACATCAGCTTGAAAATTCTTCGTATCGGACACTTATTTGGAAAATGGAACGGAAGCCTGCTGCAAACAAGAATATCTTTATTTGCAATTAAACCACTTACTGCAAATAAGAAAAACTATATTTGCAGCTACAACCAGCGTTATGGACATCAAAAACTTCAAAGCCGGCAGGTATATCAAACAATATAAATACAGCAGTTTTCAGCCCGAACCGGTGAATCATACATGGCATATCAGCGATCCTGTAATAAATAAGCTGTTAAGCGATGCTGATATAAAACTGGGTGAATTAAATGCTTTTTCCCGGTTCATCCCTGACGTTGATTTCTTCATTAAAATGCACATTGCCAAAGAAGCTACCATGAGCAGCCGTATTGAAGGCACCAAAACCAACCTGGAAGAAGCCCTGCAAAATGAACGGGATATTGACCCGGAAAAAAGAAACGACTGGCAGGAAGTCCATAATTATATCAAGGCCCTGAATCATGCTATCAATTCGCTGCAGAAGCTGCCCATCAGTAACCGTTTATTAAAAAAGGCGCATAAAATACTGCTAAGTGGCGTGAGAGGCAAACATAAATTGCCTGGCGAATTCCGCAACTCACAAAACTGGATAGGCGGAGCCTCCCTGCAGGATGCCGCTTTTATTCCTCCGCATCATAACTATGTTCCCGATCTGATGAGTGATCTTGAAAAATTTTTGAACAATGATAAGCTGCCCGTTCCTCATTTAATAAGAATAGCCATTGCCCACTACCAGTTTGAAACCATTCACCCCTTCCTGGATGGTAATGGCCGGCTGGGGCGACTGCTGATAACACTTTACCTGATGAGCAATAAAATATTGATCAGGCCTGCTCTTTATCTTTCAGATTTTTTTGAACGGAACCGGAGTCTTTATTATGATTATCTTACTGCTGTAAGGACTAAAAATGATCTTACACAATGGCTTTCCTTTTTTTTAACAGGAGTGTTGCAAACAGCACAAAATGCAATTCATAGTTTTAACCGCATTACCCGGCTCCGGCAGGAAATAGAAGAAACAAGAATTGTTAAGGTAGGCAAGCGTATGCCAAGGGCTAAACAATTAGTAAACTATCTGTACAGCAAACCGGTGGTAGATATGGCAGAAATTGCCGACGCCCTTGAAGTGGACATATCCACCGCTCACAGGCTGATAAAAGATTTTGAAAAGCTGAATATTCTGAAAGAAAAAACAGGCTTTAAACGAAACCGTATTTTTGTTTTTGAAGAATATTTGAAATTATTTGAGCGATGATCCTCTTGCAGGGATCGGAATGATATCTTATTTGAGAATTTCACTCGCCGGCAAAAAATTACTGCGCCTTAATGAATTTACACGCCGTTGTTGGTGTTCTAATTTAAAGCTGCTGCATCTATAATTCTGTCCACCAACAACGGCATAAACACCAACAACGGCATAAAAAAGCTCTTGAGAAAGCTGCATGTTCATTCGAAAGGCGAAGCCGTAGCAAAAGCAATAAAGAGTAAGATTGTTTAAACGTTTCTGACGTCTTGAAGATGTCAGACACGAAAAGCGGAGTCTTTATGAACTCCGCTTCGGACATGAACTAGTAAGAATCTATTGCTTCACAAATTTTATGCTGGCTTGCAGTTGGTCTGATTTCAAATAATATAGCCCCGAAGAAAAATTCTTTACATCTATTGTTGCCTGCGAGTTGCCCGTAAAATTTTTATAAACCATTTTTCCTGAAACATCATAAATAATTACATTTCCCAGCATTTTGTCATTTTTACTCCGAATGTTGATTTGATTAGTTGCAGGGTTAGGATAAAGTAGTATTCCAGATGAAGTTTGTTCCGGTATGATTTTACCATGATGCGCAATTAGTGGAGTTGGTGTCGTGTATTTCACAATCATCATATCCGTGTTTGCGCTGTTAGGGGGTTGGGTAGAAGTAATGGTAATACCAACAAAATCCATAGAACCACTCATGTTCATTGAAAACACAAAACCATCTGAACTAAGTGCAACATCTCCAAGCTTTGCCCCGCTTGTAGAAGTGGAGATGGCAACCTGTGAACCATCTGCCGGTGAGAGTTCACGAAGAACTATATATACGCTGCCGCCATATAAAATGGCTATAGTACCGGAAGGATGTTTAAAAAGAAGTCGGGAGGTACTCGCCTCGACTGCCCAACTTACCGTGCCCGTTGAAGAATATTTTGCAAGAAAGTCTGTTCCGCCGCTTAAACTTATATTGTTTCCAAACGAAACATTATTTTGATAAAAACCGCCTATATAAATATCTCCATTGTCTGCCAAAAGAGACCTTGCCTGGTTATCACCACCTGTCACAGTTTTTGCCCATAGCGTATTACCGTTTGCATCCAGTTTTACTAAAAAGCTGTTCAGGTTTGATGCATTAAAAGAATAACCATTGCCAAAATTTACAGTGCCGTAGATCGTTCCCGTTACATAGATATTGGAACCATCAGTTTTAATATCACTGCCTAAAAGATTGAACCCCATGTTAAGATAAGTATTAGCACTGTTGGCATAAGTCTTCTCCCAAAGTTTTACGCCGCTTGAATTATATTTTATAACATCAACGTCACTTACCCAGCCTGAGGAGGTAGTGCCATGAATAAATTTTCTGACCTTGTAACCGGTGATATAAGCATTTCCTGAAGCATCGGCCACTACGGCTCTGGCATCGGCCCCGTCTTTTACCGATTCTTTTATTGCCCAAAGAAAATTTCCGGCAGTAGAAAGTTTTGCGGTAAAAATAGAGGAAGAAGGAAAGGAAGAAGGAAAGCTGGCAGAAAGGGAAATGGCATCAAATTTAATAGTCCCGGTAAACCAGCCCGTGATGTAGATATTACCAGACTGGTCAGCAGTCATATCTCTAATGGTTGCCGACCCAACACCACCCTTATTGTCAGGCATAAGAACAATTGACTTGGCCCATACAAAATCATAGTTACCATTTCCAATAGGTGTTTCCCTGGCAATAAAATACGTAGGCGCATTTCCTCCGTTATTCGGATAATTTGGATTTGGATAATTATTGGTGACAGTGTAATTGCCAAAAGTTAATGTGGTGTTGAATCCCCCGGAAATAATGATGCTTCCGTTATTATCGGTGGCAATGTGATTTACCTCTTTAGCCACCGTTTGGCTGTTCACATCCTGGTAACTGTATTGAGCAAAAGAACTTTCTGACAGCAGTAAAAAGGATGAAGATAGGAGAATAAATAGCTTTTTCATATCAGTTGGTTTAAATTTTGTGCAA
>JAHEZF010000150.1:4165-5081 GCA_023251215.1 Sphingobacteriales bacterium
GCTGGCATCGGTGGAAATGGCAGCACCTCTATCACTCCCGGTTCCTCCTGCACTTTTTGCCCAGAGCCAGGGAGGAGCTTGTGCAGAAGTAAGTTGATGACAGAAGATCAGGATTATGAATAGGTGAAATAATTTTTTCATAACAGTTGATTTAAAAATTGATGAAAGGATAACTAAAACTATCAGGGGAGTTCGGTTTTTAAAATACCCTCTAAGCAATTGGTGGAACTGGTTTAATAACTGGTCTGCCTGTGCGATAACAGGTAATCATAAATTTTGAGGCCTCCAAAACAGGCTTCAGCCGGTTATTCTTTATCCCCTGCCATTTGTTTGCAAAATCAACCAGTTAGAAACATGCCCCGGAAATTCACTGCCATTTAATCTTAATTTATTACCTTACTATCAGAGTTATGCAGTTAGAATTTTAGAATTATTGAAAGGCAAATGATCAGGTTCCCCGCTTTCTTTTTTTCCCGGTCCACCGAAAACTTTAATTACATAGCGTTGATAGTTTGCTGAATTCTTTATCATAAAAAGCGTTTGCTATGATAAAAATCATTTTAAGGCTTTCTTTATTGCTGCTGTTTTGTGGTTGCAGCAAAATTTTCTTTGCTCAAGACCTGCCTACCGGACAGGCAGGCAAAAAGATTGACTCCCTGCTGAAGGTTTTGGAAACAGCAAAAGAAGATACCGGCAAAGTGAATACTTTAAATGCTTTGAGCGAACGATTTTGGCGAACAGGCAAGTACCCCGATGCAAAAAAATATGCAGATGATGCGTTATCCCTCTCTGAAAAATTAAGTTTTAGAAAAGGCATCGCTGCTTCTTACAATAACATCGGACAAATTCATTATTATCAGAGCAATTATCCGGAAGCCTTGAAAAATCATTTTGCTTCGCTGAAAATAAGAGAAGA
>JAHEZF010000151.1 GCA_023251215.1 Sphingobacteriales bacterium
AAAATCTTATTGCCAAACAAGATGATTATAGTATAGATATGACACATTATAAAGCTCCCGATTGTGGGTATGAAGGATTGAAATATGTAAAGGCAAAAGATAAGTTTGACAGAAGCAAAATACCCGGCAACGGACCTAATCCTGTGGTGAAAGTTCCCGCATTCTGGAGAAAAGATCTTCCCAATGGCATTAAAATGATCGGGACTGAAAATACGGAGATACCAACAGTTACTATTTCCATTACTATTCCCGGCGGCCATTTGCTGCAGGCTAATAATCTGGATAAAGTTGGTCTGGCCAGTCTTTTTGCCCGTATGATGAATGAGGATACAAAAAATTATACATCAGAACAATTTTCATCAGAGTTGCAAAAGTTAGCAAGCACCGTAAGTGTTGGCAGTGGAAAAGATGAGATCTCTTTTAATGTAAATACCCTTAAAAAAAATCTTGACAAAACACTGGCTTTACTGGAAGAAAGAATATTCAATCCAAAATTTCCGGATGAAGCTTTTCAACGCATCAAAAGACAAACGAAGGAAGGTTTCAAACAAAGTAAATCACAACCTGCCATTGTAGCCAGTGATGTGATCGCCAAGATCAATTATGGCCCGAATAATATTCTTGGCATGAGTGAATCGGGAACAGAGACCACTATAGGCAATATTACATTGGAAGATATTCAGAATTACTACAACAATTACATGACCAATAAAGGAATGAAGGTGGTGGTGGTGGGTGATATTAAAGAAGCTGAGATTTTACCGAAGCTTGCCTTCCTGAATAAATTGCCCAATAAAAAAGTTGAATTACCCAAAGTGGCTGCAACACCTTTATCCAACGGGCAATCACAGGTATATTTAGTAGATGTTCCCAAAGCCGCACAAACCGAGTTCCGGGTAGGTTATAATACAGGTCTGAAATACGATGCGACAGGTGAGTATTATAAAGCCGGGTTGATGAACTATATATTAGGCGGAGCTTTCAACAGCCGTCTCAATCTCAATCTTCGTGAAGATAAAGGCTGGACATACGGCGCCCGTTCTTTATTCAGCGGTGATGAATACGATGGCGATTTTGAATTCAGCTCAGGTATCAAGGCCGGTGCAACAGACAGCGCCCTGGTGGAAGTAGTCAAAGAATTAAAGAATTACTCCTCCGATGGTATTACTGAAGAGGAACTGTCTTTTATGAAGAGCGCCGTAGGACAGAGAGATGCTTTGCGCTATGAAACAGGAATTCAAAAAGCAGGGTTCATCCGCAACATTCTTAATTATAATTTACCTGCCAACTACACCAGTATTCAGCAAAAAATTATGAAGGGAATAACCAAAAAAGATATTGATGTACTGGCAAAAAGATATATTGATGCCAGCAAACTCAACATGTTGATGGTAGGTGATAAGGCCAAAATATATTCCGGACTGCAAAAACTTGGCTACCCGATAATAGAACTGGATGTGGATGGCAAACCTGTGGAGAAAAAAGGATTCTGATATTTTTTCGTTACTAAATTAAAACGCCACTCAACTGATTGGCGTTTTTTTTATATGCTTTGGCGATCGTAAAATATTATGCCCTTGCTTTATCTGTTTTCAACTTTCCCAACCACACTCTCTTTCCCTGTATCCTTCTTACCAAAAACATAATAGCAACAAAAATGAAGAAGAACGGTCCGGCAAATCCTAACAACGCAATGAACTTGGTTCCGTAAAAACGACTCATCGGTCTTTTCAATCTTTCAGCTATCAGGTACATGCTTGGCACCATGATCAGCGTAAGGAAAAAGGAGAACATAAGGCCAAAGATGATAGTCCATGAAAGCGGCCCCCAGAATACCACGCTATCTCCGCCAAAGAAAATATGAGGGCGAAGATGACCGAACAATCCTGCAAAATCAATATTGAAACCTACTGCCAGTGGCAACAGACCCAGGATCGTGGCAACGGCCGTTAATAATACAGGAATGATCCTGATCTTTCCTGCCTGTACGGCCGCCTCTCTTGTCCGCATACCTCTTCCGCGAAGTTCATCGGTAAATTCAATAATAAGAATGCCATTTTTTATTACAATACCCGCCAACCCAACAATACCAACAAGCACCATAATTGTGGCCATGGTCATTCCTGTAACGGCATAGCCGACCAAAACACCAATTACCGAGAAAAATATTTCTGTAATTACAATAAAGGGCTTGCTCATGGAATTAAACTGCAACACGAGGATCAAAAAGATAAGGCCAATAGCAATAAAAAAAGATAAAATCAAAAAATTATTTGTTTCTTTTTCCTGTTCACTCTGGCCACTCAGTTTTATTGAAACATCGGCAGGTATCTTTACTTTGTTTTTAAAGTCATCGATCTTTACCTGCAACTCCGCATTTACTTTAGCCACCATGGTAGGATCGGGCACATTGCTTTGTAACTGGATGGTGCGTTTTACATTTTTTCTTTTAACACCGCCAGTGGTATTAGTATAATCTACTTTAGCTACGGCGCTTAAAGGAATTGATTTCACCTGCATCGTATTCATATCCATAAATGTGATCCGCATATTCAGCAGGTCGGTAATATTGTTGCGCATCAGGTCAGTATAGCGCAACTGAATCTTAAACTCATCCTCTCCTTCTTTTATCTTACTTACTTCTTTACCAAACACGGCCGTACGTATTTCCATTCCTACCTGGCCGGTGCTCAATCCTTCAGTCATAGCTTTTTCCCTGTCCACATTGATCGTTATTTCAGGATTGTTCAGGTCCACATCTGCCTGCAGGTTCTCGATACCACTTATACGATTGGTGTCTAAAAAGTTAAAGAGTTGGGAAGCGATGGAGGCAATGTTTTCAAAATTATCACCGGTCACTTCAATATTCACCGGAGGCTCTGTTGGGGGGCCAGCATCTTCCTGCGCCACTTCCACACTGGCTCCCGGAATTCCTTTTACTACTTCTCTTATCTGGTCCATATAAGGCCCGGTGCGTTTGCCATTTCTTTTGTCAAATTCAACAAAGGAAACCTGTATGCGACCTAAATTGGATTGAATACTGCGGTTATTATCCCTTGGGTTGTTGGCGCTAACCGCTACATTGGCGATAATGCTTTCGACAATTCCATCCTTTGTTCCCGGCAATTCTTTTTCAAGAACTTTTTCCACTCTTTTTTCAAGAACCCTTGTAATACTGTCGGTATATTTTACATCGGTGCCAACCGGTAATTTTAAATACACATAAGCAAAATGAGGATCGCCGCTGGGAAAGAAAGTGGTTTTGTTATTCCGCAGTACTAATCCAACGATGGATATAATAAATATCCCGAAGAGTGAAACGAATGCCAGGACAGGCCGCTTTCCCCTGAGCACCCATCTCAATAATTTTTCATACCTGTTCATCAGTTTGGGTAAAACTTTTTTCTGGAAAGAATGAATGAGATCGTTTAATACATAAGAATTGAATACCATCAGGGCCGCCATCAGCAATAAAAAGTTAGCAATGCCATGCATTGGTTGACTATTAAATAATATTTCCAAAATACCGAGATGCAACAAAATCCCTACTATCGCAAAAACAATAAACCATTTATTTCTGAATACCGAAGCTTTTGGTTTTTCGTATTCTTTGCCTTCGGGCTTCATAAAGCTTACAGCAAACACCGGGTTGAAAATAAATGCCACGATCAATGATGCTGCCAGCGTAAGAATTAATATCGTGGGCAGGTAGATCATAAACTTACCAATAAGCCCTTTCCAGAATAATAACGGGAAAAAAGGAGCCAGTGTAGTAGCTGTACCCGCCAATACCGGAATGAATATTTCGCCAGCCGCTTCCTTGGCGCTTCGGACAATGGGTACTTTACCATTATTATAAATGCGATGTGTGTTTTCAATGACCACGATGGCATCATCTACGATAATTCCCAGTCCAAACAATAATGCAAATAATACAATGAAGTTGAGTGTAACACTTGTTCCGATAACGCTGTCTGCAATTGGTAAAAATAAAAATGCCACAAATACACTCAGAGGAACGCTGAGAGCAACAAAGAATGCATTGGTGACACCCATGAAGAACATCAGGATGATCAACACCAGGATAAACCCGATAATCATAGTATTGATAAGCTCATTGAAAGAGGTTTTTGTTTGCTTGCTCTGATCGCCTGTGAAAACCACTTTGAGGTCTTTGGGCAATTCCTCTTTCGCCTGCATATCAGTAACAACTGCTTTCACTTTGTCTGCGCAATTGATCAGGTTTTCACCCGCCCGTTTTACAATATTAAGTGTAACAACATTTTTACCGTCAAGCCTTGCATAGCTGTCTTTTTCCCGGATGGTATCTTTTAGCTCGGCAATGTCTCTCAGGTAAACAGTACCGCCCTGCGTACTACTGCGCACAACAATGTCCTCAAGGTCCGAGGCGCCGGAAAATTGTCCTTTTACTCTCAGGGTACGTTTCATATTGCCCACTTCAATCAATCCTCCCGTTATATCATTATTTTCCCTGCTGATGGCACTTTCAATATCCCCAAAGCTTATCCTGGCCGTCGTCATTTTATATGGATCAACATTCACCTGTATTTCCCGTTCGGGTGCGCCAACTATTTCCGCTCTTGTAACCTCACTCAACTCTTCAATACGGTCCTGCAATTTGTCTGCATATTGCTTCAGTTTGATACCATCATAATCGCCGCTTACATTCACAAACATGATGGGCATTTCGCTGAAAGCAAATTCCTGTACGTCGGGTTGCGATGTAAGGTCATTGGGCAGATCGGTTTTTGCTTTATCAATGGCGTCTTTTACTTTTTGCTTTGCGATCTCTGTTTTAATATCGGTGTCAAACTCCACTACTATCAGGCTGTAGTCTGTCTGTGATGTGCTTTGAATCTTGTTAACCTTGGCGCCACTGATCCCCTTAAGTTGTTTTTCAATGGGCCGGGTCACCAGATTCTCGATGTCTTTGGGTGAATTGCCGACATACACAGTAGTCACGGAAATAGTTGGTACCACAATATCCGGGAATTGCTCTTTCGGCATGGAGTTGAACTT
>JAHEZF010000152.1 GCA_023251215.1 Sphingobacteriales bacterium
TTTTAATCCTCCATCTTTTATCAATGGATAAATCACATCCGTTCCAAAATCATTGGCAAGGGATTTTGGATAAGGCTGTCTGTAATAATCCAGCGCATTTAATTTCTCAAGTAATGCCGAATTGATATTTCCGGAGGCCGCAATTTTTCCATCCTCATCATATTCTTTGCCCGCATCATTTGCCAGCATATTCAGTACACGGTTAGCAGGACAGATGTCAAAGGCAATATATTTTTCTGCGTTATGTGAAATGTTTGCAATGCCGCCGAGATTAAGAAAGAAATCATAATCACCAAGCAATAATTTTTCTCCAATAGGAACTATCGGAGCTCCTTGTCCTCCTAATGCTACATCTATTGCCCGAAGATCAGTGATAACGGGCAATTCGGTTTCTGAAGCAATGGCAGCTCCATCGCCTAATTGAGCCGTCATTTTTTTTGCAGGAATATGAAAAGTAGTGTGGCCATGTGAAGCGATCAACGCTACCTGATATTGTAAATTATTTTTTTCAATGAATTGATTCACCTGCTGCCCGATATAATGACCGTATTCAACATGCAGCAACTGGTAATCTAACGCAGTTAGTGAAGTCGCAGATTTTAATCGTTTCACCCATTCATCCGGATAGGAATAACAATCAGCCTGCAGAATTTGATAATTCCACTTGCCGGCATTTTCCTGAAACTCTGCAAAAGCAATATCCAGCCCGTCAAGCGAACTGCCACTCATGATTCCAATTACTCTGTATATCATAAATGAGGATTGAGATTTGTACTACATTTGACCGGAAATCAAATATCAGTTTTTTATGGTTATCAACCTGAGTGAGCAGCATAGTCTTGTCAGCAACTGGATCAGTGAATTGAGGGATGTGGAAATTCAAAAGGACAGGATGCGTTTCCGCCGAAACCTGGAACGGATTGGCGAAGCTGCTGCATATGAAATCAGCAAAGTGTTGCCATTTATTGAAAAAGAAGTGCAGACCCCACTGGGAATTGCTACCTGTAAAGTACTGAAGGAACAGCCGGTACTGGCTACTATTCTCAGGGCCGGTTTGCCATTTCACCAGGGATTATTAAATTTTTTCGACCAGGCTGACAATGCATTTATATCTGCTTATCGTAAACATAATAAAGATGGCAGCTTTGAGATCAGCCTGGATTATGTTTCTTGTCCTGAACTGGAAGATAGGGTGGTCATCATCTCCGATCCGATGCTGGCAACCGGATCTTCTCTTGTCAAAACAATCCATTTTTTAAAAGAAGAAGGCCGTCCCCGCGAAATTCATATTGTAGCCGCTATTGCCTGTACCGTGGGTATTGAATATGTAAAACGTGAAGAACCTTCTGTTACTATTTGGTGTGGTGATATTGAT
The DNA here is from genome assembly GCA_023251215.1 of Sphingobacteriales bacterium. Lineage (GTDB taxonomy): Bacteria > Bacteroidota > Bacteroidia > Chitinophagales > Chitinophagaceae > JAHEZF01. The sequence goes on from JAHEZF010000152.1 coordinate 1,376, forward strand.
GATGAACTGACTGCCAAAGGATATATTGTCCCCGGCCTTGGCGATGCAGGCGACCTGGCCTATGGTAATAAAGTGCAGATGTGAGAGATGTTATGAGTTACGAGTTTTGAACCCAATACTTTAACGCTTTGTCTTATAGCTCACAGCTAACAACTCGTATTTTTTCCAGGCAGCAAGATTTGATTTCGCCGGGTCTTTATTTTTTCGTACTTTTCCTTTTCGACCCCCGCCTGATCCCGATAGCTATCGGGACAGTCGGGCAGGCGGATAGTTCAATAGCCACCAGGAGACAAAGGCAACTTTTCAGAGGATAAAGACGTTTACCAAATTCAGTATCACTATAAGTGGTTATCCATTTGTCTGACCGGTGATAAAACTTTAGTTGTGCAATGAAAAAATTTCTATTTACCGTTACTCTTTGTGTGGCTTTGGTCAGTGTGTCAACAGCCCAGGATCCTAATTTTTCACAATTTTTTGCTTCACCTCTAACATTAAATCCCGCATTAACAGGAAAGTTCAACGGAGTATATCGTATTGCCGGAAACTACCGTAACCAGTGGCCCACGATCAATAATGCCTTTGTTACAAAAACAGCATCTATTGATTTCGGCATCATGAAAAATCGCCTTGCTGATATTGATCAGTTCGGCATCGGCATCATGGGTTTCACTGACCGGGCCGGTGATGGTGTTCTTACCAGTAATTATTTTGGCTTGTCTCTTGCCTATCATAAAGGGCTGGATGAAAATGGTTATCACCAGATAGGCGCCGGTTTCCAGGGAACATATATGAGCAAAAGATTAGACCTCACTAAAGTCACTTTTGAAGACCAGCTTACTCCTTACGGATTCACCGGGATTACCAGTGAAAGTTTTTCCAAGCAGCAGATCAGTTTGGGTTATTTTGATCTTAATGCCGGTGTGCTTTACAATGGTAGCACCAACGGGTATAATAATTTTTATCTCGGCGCATCCATGTATCACATTAACCGCCCCAAAGAAACTTTTCAAAAAGGAAATTTTTTGCTGAATGCAAGAACAACTTTGCAGGCAGGCGGAAAAATTCCTGTTGGCCCATATAACTATCTGCACTTTTCTGCCAATTACAGCATGCAGGCCAAAGCTCATAACACGATGGTAGGAGGAGCTTTTGCTTTGAATGTAAACGGTGACGAAGAAAATCCAACCACTATTTATTTTGGCGGTTGGTACCGCTTTGATGATGCAGTGATCCCTTATATCGGCTTAGAGTTTGGAGAATTTCATATCGGGGCTTCTTATGATGTAAACACATCAAGCCTTAAACCTGCCTCGAATGTAAAAGGTGGCTCAGAAATCTCCCTGATCTATATAAGGAAACCTGTTGATCCCAATGCAAAGAAGCTGAACTGTCCCAAATTCTGATATTATCAATCCGGATAACTTTAAATGATAAAGCAACACAATTACCTGTAATGCTTTGTGTGTTTTAAAGCTTTGGAATATCTTTAGTGCAAATTCCACTTTTGAAAAAGCAAACCATCCTTCTGCTGCTAATATTTTTATTCAATGTACCTGCCCGGTCACAGAGTATGGGTTATAAAACCATTGACGTGGGTGGCGAATTCCAGTGGTATTCCAAAGGTTTCATTACAACATTGCATCTTGCCTATAATTTTCCTGTGCATCATTCCTTGCAGGCCCGGTTAGGTTACAACAAGAGTAACTGGAAAACGAAAGGTAATCACGATAATGAAGAAGGCGGGGGACTGGGATTTTCGTTCGGCTACCGCTATTATTTTCTTGTGCGTCCACATGGCTTTTTCCTGGGTGCCCGTACAGACATTTCCAACTTATCAATTGATTGGCGACAAGGAACAAGTAAAGGCAAATCAAAAATATGGGCCTTTCAACCTACTGCAGAAACAGGATATATGTTTTTGATCAATGACCTGTTCTTCATTTCTCCATCTTTTGCTGCCGGAGTTCAAAGCAATATAAAAACAGAAGGACAACCCGTGGGTAATGGCTTTATAGTTTTAGCTGGTATCAGCGCAGGCTGGAAGTTTTAGTCCTTTTATTACTGCTCAATTAGTTTATTTTAGACAATAATTGCATGGCCGGTAATTATGCGAAAACTTTTCACCAATCTAACATTCTGGGTACTGCTGGCAATCACTGCCGGTATTTTGGTGGGGCAGTTTGCTCCGGGGTTTGCTTTGCACCCAATACTTCAACAGCCCTGGAAAACAAAATTTCTTGGACAGGAACTTGAAGTGGGCGCCACGCTGAGTGAATTTCTGGGAAAATCATTTATCAGTATTGTCAAACTGTTTATCAACCCGATAATTTTTCTCACAATTACTCTTGGCATTATCAGCATGGGCAACCTGAAAAAGGTGGGCCGGATAGGAGTAAAAGCATTATTGTATTTTGAGATCGTTACCACTTTTGCCCTCGTCGCTGGTATCATCATAGCTTTTATCATTCAGCCAGGGCATGATGTGATAACCGCTTCTGTAAAAGGTAGCGATGTTTCAAACTATACAGTCAGCACAGGATTTAACTGGATCAAATTTTTTAAAGACAATTCAACCCTGCAGGTGCTGGTTGCAGCTCTTATTGCAGGAATCGTTCTCAGCAACTTTAAATACAGGCAAAAAGTTATCTCCCTTCTTCAGCCCATTGCAAAAATTATTTTCAAGGCTTTGCATACAGTAATGTTGTTTGCTCCAATCGGTGCATTTGGCGGTATGGCATTCACCATCAGCAAATACGGCATTAAAACTTTATTGCCATTGGCAAAACTGATGGGTACGGTATATACAACAATGGCCGTTTTCATTTTCGTTGTACTGTGGCTGATCCTAAAGCATTATAAAATCAGCATTCTGAAATTGCTGAGATATGTCCGAGAAGAACTGCTTGTGGTATTGGGCACATCTTCCTCCGAAGCGGCGTTGCCTTCATTGATGGAAAAATTGGAACGAATGGGTTGTTCAAAACCAGTAGTAGGTTTAGTAGTGCCGGCAGGTTATTCTTTCAATCTTGATGGTACTACTATCTATTTATCCATGTGCATGATTTTTCTTGCGCAGGCATTTCATGTACATTTAAACATAGAACAAATATTTGCCATCATTGGTATTTTAATGGTCACTTCGAAAGGCGCTGCAGGAGTTGCAGGCAGCGGGTTTGTTGTATTGGCTTCTACCATTACAGCAATAAAAGTGATACCAGTGGAAGGACTTGTATTGTTATTGGGTGTTGACCGGTTCATGTCTGAGGCAAGAGCCATTACCAATTTTATCGGCAACAGCGTGGCCACTGTGTGGATTGCCAATAATGAAAAAGAGTTTGACAGAAGAAAAATGGATCTGGCTTTCAGGAATGTGGAAGCAACGGAAAATATCATTACAGACAACCTGACCGGTGAAACTATTATTTATAAACAAGAAAAGAAATAGCTCCTGTTTTAGTTTCTTCTCCCACTCACAAACGGATTGCCTTTGATATAATAACGGTAAGGATATTTTGCCGCTTCTTTTGCTGATTCCACTCCTATTCTTGCCGAACGGCCAATACTTTTCTTATCAGGAACAAACTCGTCGTCAGCTATGAAAATTTTTTTATTCTGCAATGAAATGCCGTTATGCACAACTG
>JAHEZF010000153.1 GCA_023251215.1 Sphingobacteriales bacterium
CAAATTGATCTTTACAAAAGAAATATAAATGATTATTCAATCCCCTTATACCATTTGGAACGACATCATTGCTTGAAAAAATAAACCCGATATCAATTTTATGAATGACATTTTTGGGGGTATTCATATAATTCATTCCATCAGCAGTGGATATCCATAGGTTATCATACTGATCGGGTATAATGCTGTTGATAAAATTGCTGTTTAATCCCTGCTGTTGCTGATAACTGATATAATGATCCGTGACAGGGTCATATTGAAAAATCCCACTTCCATGTGTGCCCAGCCAGATCTTATTATTTGCGTCTTTCGTAATGACATTAATGGTCCCTGCATTAGAAGTGAGGGAATCACTTTGCCGTGGATAAAAATGAGAGAAATTGTTTGAAGGGATATTATACTTTGAAAAACCATTTCCTCCATTATAGCCAATCCAGAAATTATTCCCATCAACAAGCCCGGTTACCAAATTATTGGTTCTGAAAGCAGGCGGGCTGTTGGAGACAGTGAAATGAACAGTATCGTAAGTAATAGAGTTAATCCTGTATAATCCGCCTGTCCATAACCCAACCCATAGATCATTATAGTTTCCCTTTTTTATAAAATAAATACCTGGTCGCAACCGGATGGAGCTGATTATCATTTCTTTTTTTACATCTATACACAAAAAACGATCACCCATTCCTATCCACAGCAATTCTCCGTCCGGACAAAGTGCATTAATTTTCTGCTGAGGTAATTTTACAGATAATTTTTTAAAAGTTTCCGCAGGAAGATGGTACTTATATAATCCCAGGCTGGTGCCTAACCAAAGATATTCAGGGCTTGTTTGAGCAAGGGCAGTGATGACAAATGGCTGTTCTTCCGCTCCTCTTTCCAATACCTTTACCTGGTGCAGTTTGTAATATTGGTTCCGTTCATTATAAATGCTAAGCCCTTCACCTGATGCTATCCAATAATTTTTTTCTTTATCAATATACAAGCCTCTTGCTCTCTCTTCAACTATTGAATGCGGATGACGAATGGTAAAAAAACCAGTATCAGTACTATTTGTTTGAGGATCGTATATCTCTGTTCTGGCTAACCAATAACATATCCAGATCCTGTTCCTGTCATCGGCAAGAAACTGCCGAATACCATACGTCAATGATTTTTCAGTAGGGATGATAACATTTTTTCGAATATCAAAACAATTTAATTTCAGGCCTTGCTTATTTATAAACCATAATTGATTTTTATGATCAAGCGCAAATGAACCTGCATTAGCATACTCAAAAACCTTCCATTGAACCGGATTATAAATAGTATTGTAAAAACAATTTTTCTGAAAGCTAAAAAAATTCAACTCCCTGCCGGTAGATACCCATAAGCCATTATTTAATGCATCATAATTTAATTGTGTAATCATAGAATTATCTGAAATAGAAGAACTATCATGAGCAATGTGCTGAAATAAAACCAGGCTGTCTTTTCCAAAATCGTATTTCCACAAGCTGTAAGCAGCTATCCAGATATTGCCATCGGCATCACTTGCCAAAGCACTCACACGATTAGCAATCTCAAAATTGAGTGCAGGATGATGCAGGTAAATTTGCCGGAAATATCCTTTTTTCCGAATGAACTTACTTATGCCTTTGTATGTACTTACCCAAATATCTCCATTTTTATCTTCCACAAGACTTGAACAGGCATTATCGGATAAGGAGGTGCTGTCAGAAGGATTATGCATGTATATTTTAAAAGAAGAACCATCATACCTGTTCAATCCATTGGCGGTGGCGATCCAGTAAAAACCTTCCCTGTCCTGCAACACGGCTCCCACTTTGTTTGATGACAATCCATTATTAGAAGTCAGATGTTCAAATATGGGGCTGGAAGTTTGAGCCATTACCCGACTATTGCATTGTATGCAAACAAAGCAAATGATTACTAATAGCAGTTGCCGGATATTTATTGAAAAATAGCGCATCAACATACATTCATCTTCTAATTTACCAAATTCATATGAACCCGATGTTTATTAAATTGAAAGCCGTCTGGCAGGACTGCCCGATGTCAAGTAGAAATTTTTAACAAAGCAGCTGCCACCACTCCCGCCGTTTCACTTCTCAATCTGGTATCACCTAACGTAACAGCCATAAAATGATGCTGGATAGCAAGATCAACTTCTTCTTTAGTAAAGTCACCTTCGGGACCTAGTAAAATGATTTGTGAAGAAAGATTTTCATTCACAAGGTCGCTGAGGTTTCTTTTCTCTTCTTCCATACAATGCGCAATGAATTTCTGATCATGATGAGATTGCTCAATGATTTTCCTGAAAGAAACGGGTTCGGGTAATGACGGCAACCAGCATTGCTGGCTTTGCAACATAGCGCTGATTAAAGTATTCTGCATACGATCATGCTTGAACTTTTGCTTTTCAGTTCTTTCGCAAATAAGGGGAATAATTTCATTCACACCGATCTCAGTTGCTTTCTCCAAAAACCATTCGAAGCGGCTGGAGTTTTTGAGCAAAGAAATTGCAATGGAGATCTTTCTTGTTGCTGTCCCGATAGCTATCGGGAGCTGGTTGCTGGTTGCCCGTACCGTGACTAAACAGTGTTTTTTATGATCGTCAACAATTACAGCAGTCAATAAATTTCCTTTCCCATCAGTAAGGTTTAACTTCTCCCCCACTTTCATCCGCAGTACCTGCACTATATGGCGTGATGTGTCTTCATCCAGCACAATTTGTTTTTGCTGCGAATCATATTGACTGATATAAAAAAAAGGAATTGACATAAACAAAAAGTCCCGCAGAGAACGGGACAAATCTAAAATCCCCGCCTGACCACAACAAATTATTTTTAGCCAGCCGGGCAGGTTAGATCTGCTCCCGATAATTATCGGGACTAAAATCCACCTTTGCTAAAGCTGCGGTGGACAGGTCAGAATGGCGTCTCTTCTTCATCACTAAATGGCAGGTCATTCATTTTGCTGCCGGTCTGTATATACAACTTTGCATTATCGCCGCCCTCGCTGTCAGGAACAGGTTTCCAGTTGCCCGGCAAACCCGTACCGCCAAGACTACTGCCATCATCTTCTACAAATTTCTGAATGTGCAGCAATGCCCTCAACTTAATAGTATCCAGCATTCCGTTACGGTGCTTGGCTATACGTACTATGGTTTCACCCCGGTTGCTTTCTCCCATTTCATTGGTGGTGATATCGTAATACTCGGGACGATACATGAACATCACCAGGTCTGCATCCTGTTCAATGGCTCCTGATTCACGAAGGTCACTCAACTGAGGTATCTTGGCTCCGTCTTTGGAACTGCGTTTCTCAACTTCCCTGCTCAATTGAGATATTGCAATGATGGGAACATTCAGTTCTTTTGACAGTGCTTTCAGGTTTCTTGAAATATTACTGATCTCCTGTTCACGGTTAGCATTGCGATTTTCACCGGTACCACTCATCAGTTGCAGGTAATCAATAATAATAAGACCGATATTGTGTTTATTTTTTAATCGCCGGCATTTAGCCCTTAATTCAAAAATGTTTAATGCAGGTGTATCATCAATAAATAACTGAGCCTGGGACAGTCTTTGAATGCCTCTTGCATACAATTGCTTCATCTCATGTTCTTCCAGTTTGCCTCTTGCAATTTTTTCCAGCCATATCTCACTTTCAGCAGCAAGGATGCGCTGAACCAATTGTCCGGCACTCATTTCAAGTGAAAAAAAAGCAACAGGTGTTGGTTTGCTGCTATGCAGCGCTGCATTGCGGGCAAGATTTAATGCGAATGCGGTTTTACCCACAGCAGGACGAGCAGCAAGAATGATAAGGTCAGTATTCTGCCAGCCATAAGTAACACGATCGAGGGAAGAATATCCGCTGGGTACACCGCTTATATCTTCATTCTTGTTTCGAAGGTCTTCAATACGCTGAATGGTTTTTACCAATACAGAATCTATGGTATCGAAATTTTTGCGCAGGTGAGTATTGGTGATCTCAAAAAGTTTGCTTTCGGCATCATCGAGCAGGTCGAACACATCGGTTGAATCTTCATAAGCATCCCCGATGATTTCACCGCTGATGCGGATCAATTCTCTTTGAATGAATTTTTGCAGAATAATTCTTGCATGGGCTTCAATGTTGGCAGCGGAAACAACGGCATTGGTCAATTTGGTTACATAATAAGGCCCGCCTACCATTTCCAGTTCTTCCTTGAACCGCAATTCTTCCACTACCGTTAAAATATCAATCGGCTGGCTTTTGTTGGCCAGGCTTTGCATAGCTTTGAAGATGCGCTGATGTGCTTCTACATAAAAACATTCTGGTTTCAGAATTTCAACAATGGAGTCAAATGCATTTTTTTCCAGCATGATGGCGCCAAGAACAGCTTCTTCGAGGTCTTTGGCTTGTGGCGGCACTTTGCCATATACCATCGTTCCTAAATCAAGAGAGGATTTTCTTCTTTGCTTCCGGTCTTTGTTTAAATTGGTCAGATCCATTTCAATTACAGAGATAAAAAGTTTATACCAGCGATCCCGCCAGGGGCGGAATGACCTCGGGTGATTATTCCAGACTTAATTTAAGAAAATATACTTCTTTGTTAACGGAATGTTCCCAGCAGTCAGTACGGCGAAATAAAAGGCAAAAGCCCTACGAAAAAAATTTTTCTTTCTGCACTATTTTTCACCAGCGCTTTCAGGGTTATCCACATCTGTTTTCACCAGCCAAAGTCTTTTACAATTTACAATAAAAAGCAGGTAAAAGCCCCGAAAGATTATCACAGTTGTTGAAAAAAAATTATACTATCCCTTGTTAATTCGTTTCTGAATATACAATAAACCCGGCAAGATTGAGTTATTGATGATAGCTCTTTTTCTCCAAAGCTGCTGCCCTTATTTATTTCTAATACTTAAAAAAACATTTATGGAACCTATGAAACACAGCAGCCACCCACGTCCGGTACTTACACAGACTGAAAACAATACAACTTTATGGATCGGGCATTTGCAAAG
>JAHEZF010000154.1 GCA_023251215.1 Sphingobacteriales bacterium
ACCTGCATTGAGCCTTACGAGAATCCCTGGTTAGAAAAAACAGGAGCAAAAATTATCAGGAACAAAGCAGAGAATGTTGATATAAATACATTCAAGCAACTTGAGGCCGGCGATATTTTTTTTATTGATACATCACACATCATCCGGCCACAGGGAGAGGTGTTATTCATTTATCTTGAAATATTACCTCAATTACAAAAAGGAGTACTTGTGCATATTCATGATATATTTTCTCCGGCAGATTATCCTGACAGATGGATCATTGAAGAGAACCGTTTCTGGAACGAACAATACCTGCTGGAAGCTTTTATCAGTATGAATACTGATTTCAGGATCATTGGAGCATTAAATTTTTTAGTGCATCATTTTAATAAAGAACTTCTTGCCTGTTGCCCGGTACTGGCCAACGAAAAAGACAGGGAGCCTGGGTCTTTCTGGCTCATAAAAAATTAATGCTTACCTGAATTTTAAAAATTTGTACTTTACAATTCATGAAAACTTATTCTTGCCAACTAACCCGTTTTAATAAAACTGGATTATCCCATAGGGACCCCTTTGGGATGAGAAAATTTTACCCGGCTATATTATTTTTTTTCTTTTGGATCGCAGCATTTCATGCTGCCGGTCAAACAGCTCTCAAATTCAGAGATACGACTATTAAAGGTCCGCAAACATTTGCGCTGATCGTAGGAATTTCGAAATACAAATATATTCGTCCGCTTTCTTATGCAGATAAAGATGCCGAGTTGTTCAGGGATTACCTGAGATCCCCGGGTGGCGGAAGTCTGAAGGATGATAATATCTTTTGTTTATTGAACGAAAAAGCAAATAACAGTAATTTCTGGGGCAAAGGATTTCAATGGATGAAAGCCAAAAAACTGCAAAAAGGCGACCGGCTTTTTATTTACCTGGCAGGACATGGGGATGCAATAGATGAAGACCAGTTTTTCTTCCTGGGCTATGACTGTAATCCTGCCGGTGATAAAAATAATTACCTCGTAGGAGGAGCTATTCAATTGTTTAATCTGAAAAAAAAGATAGCAGCGGAAACCGCTAAAGGAGTGGAGGTTTTTTTTATTATGGATGCGTGCCGGTCAAATGAATTACCGGGTGGCATCAGCGGCCAGAATTTTCTGAATACTGCAGTTTCAGAAAAAAGAGCCGGTGAGATCATTATGCTGGCCTCCGCTGCAGGTGAAGAATCTCTTGAAGATGCTTCAATCGGCAACGGGCATGGTTTGTTTACTTACTATTTGGTAGATGGATTAAATGGTTTGGCTGACTCCATTGGTAAACCAGACAATAAAGTTAGTTTCCGTGAAATACAAACTTATGTAGGTAAAAATGTTCCTCCTGTTGCATTGCAAAGATTTAAAAGAAAACAAGACCCTTTCTTTTGCTGCAATGAAAACAGTGAAAGCATAATCAGCATTATTGACACAGCTTATCTGAATAAATGGTTACAAACAAAAAAATTACAGGATAAAGGGCCGGGGAATTCTTTTTCCGGAAAAATTAATATACAGTTTCCCTTCACCGACAGAGACACTTTACTTCTTGAAACCTATAACCGCTTCTATAAAGCGATACAGGATAATAACCTTACCGGCAAAACTTCTGCCGAGGATTATTATCAGCAAATGAATAAGAAATATCCTGGCAATCCTTATACCCTGGATGCCAAATCTACTTTAGCTGTAGAATATATTAATGAAGCTCAAACCAAAGTAAACCAATATCTCGATTGTAACAGCACCACCGCAAAACAAAAACAAGAATACTATGAAGCAGGGAATCAATTGGAAAAAGCCGTTGTTCTTCTTAGTGAAGAAGAACCGGAGTTTGCAGCTTCTTTGCTTGGCAGGATGTATTTTTTAAAAGCAAGCGGCGATTTTGGTAAAGATGGAAAGAATGGTGATCTGCAAACAGCTTTTCAAAATGCTTATTCTGCCCTTGCCATTGATCGCAACGGAGCCTATATCTTAAATAAACTGGCCCTGCTGCACCTGGAAAATAACCGGGCTGACAGCGCCGCTTACTATGCTGAAAAAGCAACCAAAGTTGCACCCAAATGGACATGTGCTTTTGTCACACTAGCCCTGGTGCAAAATGCGATCAGCAACCATACTCAGGACAACAGCAATAAGCCAATAAAAAAACCACTGAGAAAAAACAGTTTTGGAATTACATCAGGAGGGGGCATCAACCGATCAGACCCAACTTACTCAGGCAATACTAACTCCGGTTTCACAGGTGTTGATGCGAATACGGCCGGGACATTCAACCTCGGCTTCATTTACCAGGTGAGTGTAGGGAATAACATAGCCATACGACCCGGCGCCACTCTCAGTTTTGAAAATTCAGATATTGATTTCCAGAGAAGGGATGCAGGCGGAAGCATGGTTACGGAAACTGTGACCCTAAAAAACACTGCTGTTAATTTTGCCCTGCCAGTTATCATCAGGTTTTCATCAAAAAATATTGCCCCTTATATTTCGCTGGGTCCTTCGTTCAATTATATTTTCAAACAGGATAATGTTTCAGGCGACATACTGCCGGTAAAAAAATCATTGATCTGCGGAGATGCCGGCCTTGGAGTGGATATTGGCATTTTAAAATCAGGTATTGTGATATCCCCTGAATTAAAATTTTCAGCCGGCCTTTCTGATATGAAAGATAATGCAGCAACCACAATTTATGCTGCTGCTGTTTCTTCGTTGAAAAGGGAGGCATTTACATTGAGCATCTGTCTGAGAAAGAAATAAGCAATTTATTTTTCCTGCAAAATCACAAACTCCTGCTCCAACCCCAGCGAATGTTCATATAGTTTTGTAATAAACTCCTTACCCCATTTTGCAAAATAATAACTAAGGTTCTTATACCGTTCCTGCAGGCCATTGGCAGGAAATAAATGTTCTTTAATAGTATGTATCTGCCGTTGCTGATCGGTAAATTTTCTTTTCTCTGCCCGCAGCATTTTCTTTTCCAGTTCCTGCAGCCGCTGAATTGCTTTTAACCTGAGAGAGTCAACATGTTTTTCCAAAGAAATATCCACAGCGGCAGCTTGTTTTTTTATTGCCTCGTATAACTGTTCGGTTTCCGGGTAAGTTCCGTTCAGCTTTACACTTTGTTTGCTTTCTCTTTGCAGCAGCCGGTTCATCAGTTCATGTTCGGGTAAAAAGAAATCCTCAATATTGAAACCAAGTTTGCTGATCATTTCCTGCCATTTTTTTTCCACTATCAAAAAAGAATTCCGTAAAACCAGTACCGGGAAAGAGATTTTATAATGCTCAAACAAATCTTTCAACTGCAGCCAGTATGCTATTTCCCCGCCACCACCGATAAATGCAATAGTGGGTAAAATAGTTTCCTGGTACAGACCCCGAAGAATAACATTCGGGCTGAAGCGATCAGGATGAGCAGTGAGTTGTTCCTTTATTTCCTCTTCTTTAAATTTGAGTGTTGAATATTGAATATTGAATATTGAATGTTGTTTTATTATCCTTCCACGAATATTGTCTTTTAAGTAAAACAAATTAATTTCTCTTGGATTGGCCTGTACTTTATATCCTGCTTTATGAAGCTTTTCCGTAGTCTTTTCTACAATACCTGAAGCAGTTTGATTCAAGAGGTCATCTTCAAAAACATTTATCATTTGCTTTTTCAACGCTGCATTATCCGGAAGCAAAACAACAAGGCCATACTCAGCAAACAAGGCATTTACAATTTTAAAAGTTGCCCTCTGAATATCATCCCCCGCCCTGTAGCAATCTTTCAATAGTGAAACAATCTGTTTGCCAAAAGGCAGAACGCTTAGCTGGCCATCTATCGTATCAATGAGTTTAAGGAAATCTTTGTCAATCTTCATCCGGCCCACAGCGCCGGTTTGTTTGGTGTTCCAGTTCAACTTCTCCCCATTTAAGAAAATATGATTCAGTTCAGTAAGATCTGCATCCTCAGTACCAATATAAAAAACAGGAACAAAATGATTACCGGGTAAAGAAATATTTAAATGATCTGCAAGCCTGATTGCATGAAGAATTTTATAAACAAAATAAAGCGGCCCTGTAAAAATATTACTCTGATGCGCTGTAGTAACGGTGAACGTATCCGGCAATAATAAGGCTTCAATGTTCTTCCCTACTTTGTCATTGGTCTCAATACCCGCATACTGTTTTTTTAATTCCTCTACCAGTATTTGCCGGTTAGTGGCAAATTGTTTCCTCGAACTGATCGCTTTTTGAATGCCCTGTAAACTGGTTGGGTAAGCAAAGAATGACTTCAATGCAGGCGATTGATCAATATAATCCAATATGATCTTGGCAAAAGCTCCTGTCTGGCGGTAAGGTAATCGGGTAGATGTGCAATCCATAAAAGAATGTGCTCCTTCGCATAAAGCTACGAAGCACAAGGTAAAAATAAGAAGTCTGGCACTATGCTGTCAAGAGGCAAGCAAATTTTTAACGAAACCGTTCAGGATCGAATGCCCTTATTTCTATTGAAGTAGCTGTATTACTTATAATTTCATTCACAAGTTTTCCTGTTCCTGCCGCTGCGCTCACACCCAGCATGGCATGACCTCCAGCATAAGTAAGATTGCTGTATTTAGTATGCCTGCCAATATAGGGCATTCCATCGGGGGTAACGGGGCGATAACCAAACCATGCTTTTCCTGTATCCGGTTCCGGAAGATTCATGGATGGGTAATATTTTTTGAATACATTATAAACCGCCATTACTCTTTTGGGTAAAATATTATCGCTGTGTCCGCTAAGTTCCATAGTGCCACCAATACGCAGCCAGCGATCAATAGGCGTAGTGGCTGTACGGTCATCTACAAGAATGGAAGGATAAAGTAAATTTTTTTCAAGATCATTGTAGGAGATACTGTAGCCTTTGCCGGGTTGCAGGGGCATTCTGATGCCAAGCAGTTTTGAAATATCTCCCAGCCAGGAACCATTGGCTATAATCAGTTCTTCACAATTCAGCTCTCCTTT
>JAHEZF010000155.1 GCA_023251215.1 Sphingobacteriales bacterium
TAAAGAAGGGTCGGCCAGGTTTACAACACAGGCGATTGGTACTGCTACTGGAGCATACACAATAAGTGCCCTTTTAAAATCTACAACCTGTACTGAATGTTGGAAGCAATATGAAAATTGCATTGCCCAGGTAGAAGCCGAAGAAAAACAATGTTATAAAGATTGTGATAAAAGTAATGGAGGTACTAGCTGTTATCTTGCCTGCAGCACTGCTGCCCGGTTAAAAGAAGCGGAATGTTTTGCTCAATATCTGGGCTGTGTGCGGAGAAAATTATTGGGATTCTGATCATGAAAAGTGATCTTAATTCAGGTCAGGGCTTGTATAATCACAGGCCCTGATTTTTTTAATGTGCAAAATCCATTTCAAATCTTCCTTTGATTCGTTCAATGGGAGGATTAAAGTAACCGAACTTTAATTTCGGAAACTCTTCACGAATCAATTGCAGCAGTTGCTTCATGCCAAGACATTCTCCGGTATCTGTAACTCCTATTTTGCCCAAATACCAATCGGGATCAATATTAAAATTGCGCCATTGGATCATGCAGAGATCAGTATCATGGATTAATTTTCTCAATGCTTCATATTCTGAAACACTATCTGTCATGCCGGGAAAAACAAAATAATTAATGGATGTCCAGCCGCCATAGTTGCAAACAATTTTCAGACTTTCAACGATGTTCTGAAATTCATAATTGTTGGGCCTATAATAGGGCATATAAATTTCTCTTCTTGCCGAGTTGGTGCTGACACGAATTGAATTTAAACCAGCCTCACATAAAGCTCTTACCGCATTCGGATCGGAGCCATTGGTGTTGATATTGATACTTCCTTTCTTTGTGTGTTTGCGTATCTCAATGATTGCATCACAAAGAGTTTCCCACATCAGCAACGGTTCACCTTCGCAACCCTGGCCAAAACTGATAATAGGATAAGGAGCGGTTTCAAGATGGGGAACGGTAAACTCTACAATTTCTTCTGCAGTGGGTTTAAATGTCAGGCGATCCTGTGTTGATGGGATGGCTTCTTCCTGTGGCTGAAAAGAAATGCATCCGATGCAGTTAGCATTGCAGGCAGGTGATACGGGCACCGGGCATTCCCATCTTCCTAATGAAAAATTTCTTGCTGCAGGGCAATTATAAGTCTGGCAACAATTTTCCATCAAGTGTTTTACCAAACGATTGTATGGATAAGCTTTAAGTAAATTATTGGCACCGGTATCAATTTTGACTTTATCATACCCGCTGTGTTCCTGCCTGATATCTTTTTCAATTCGCACTGCGGGCACATAAAATTTAGTATTGAACCAGCCGGCAGCCGTATAACAAAACAAAGGAAGGGTAGGAGCATCTTTTCCCGTTTCGTAGGCAGCAAGATATAAACCAGTATGTGCCGGGGGAATAAATGCTGCAACTGCCCAGCCTTTATCACAAATTCTGATCTCTCCGTTTTTTACGTCAAGGCCAATTCCTTTTCTCCCGGGTAATTCATACAAGGAACCGCCATCGGGAAGTTCAATCCAGTCTTCTACCGGTACAGGTAAAGCATCCCAGCCACTTCGGCCCGTTGTATAAAGAGAAGTGTCTTCAAAAATGTTTCCCTTGCCATCTGAGTAAAGAATGTATGGTGATTGAGGTAAAGACATAAAGGTCAAATAAGTCAAGCAGGTCATTGAGGTCAGAAATCTGAAGTCAGAGGTCAGTAGTCAGAAGTTTCAGGGTAAATAATTCTGACCTCATACATCAGGCCTCAGACTTCAATCTCTCTTTGCAAAAGTCGTTGAATTCTTTTTCATTGACCGGCTCATCTGTTTCTTTGATGAGTTGCTGAATGATCTTGTTGTTTTTAAAGTCAATAGTAAGCAAGTCATCTTTAAGTATGACATTATTCACCCCGCTCCATTGAATGGTTCTTTCAGGAAAAGAGTGAAAAATAATCCTGTTTTCAAAGAATGAAACAAGCAGTTTTCTGGTGGCAACTTGAAAAAGAAAACTTAACACCAACTGTGTTCCTGCCGCCCAGTAGTTGCCTATTAAGACCCATATCACCATCAGCAGGTCAAAAATTATTATATAAACAACTTTCCACTTCGGCTTTGTTTTGTAAAACTTATAAATAAGAAAAAACCCTGATAAAATAATTAAAACACCCGCGGCTGAGAGTAAAATAATCTGCTTATAGGATGAAGCAAAGCAGAAATAAAGGAAGATGAGCCCGTTGATAGTAATAGCAAGAAAGCTGATCCTGTTATAGAGTTTTATTTTTTCATTCTTTAAAACAATTTCAAACTTCGGCATTTTCCTGATACCCCTTCAGGGGATGGGGGTTTAGCTATTACTTGTTACCAATAAATTGCACAGTTTAAACAGGACTCTTGCACCTACATTGGCGTTCCAGTCAGTTTCGCTTACGCCAACTTCACACAGGTCAAAGCCAATGATCTTTCTTCCGCTTTCAAGTATTTTTCTGAATAAATAAAAAACTTCTTCTATTTCAAACCCGCCCGGTACAGGTGTGCCTGTATGGGGACATAATTTGCGGTCTAACCCGTCGATATCAAAACTGGTATAAACTTTTTGCGGCAGCTTGCTGATGATTTCTTCCGCTATTTTTTTCCAGGTCTCTCCTTCAAACAGGCGATTCCTGATGTCCTTATCAAAATAAGTGATCACCCTTTCCTTATTGTTAATGATGTATTCCCATTCACCACTGCTATAATCACGGACGCCAATCTGTACCAGGCGTTGCAATTGAGGGATTTCATGTAGCGTATTGTACATGATACTTGCGTGAGAGTAATTGAATCCTTCATAAGCTTCCCTGAGATCGCAATGTGCATCAATTTGTAAAATACCAAACTCACCATGTTTTTCAGCAATAGCTTTGTAATAACCAAACGGGCTGCTATGATCACCGCCAAGAAGGCCGACAAGTTTGCCTTTATCCAGCAAAACTTTGGTTTGTTCATATACCCAATTGTTCAGATAAATGCTTCCTTCATTTACCTCTATTAACGTTTTACTCATAAACTGGTTGGCCGCCACGTCTTCTTCTTTGGAAATATAATCAATGTATAATTCCGCTTCTTTGCGCAGGTAATCACTTTTCATCAGGATCTTTTTGTCACTGTCCCGCATATAAAAACCCTGTTTCCATGCACCAGGCATATCCGGATCAAAAAGATCAACCTGTAAACTGGCTTTACATATAGCTTCAGGGGCTCTTGCTGTACCTACCCCGTAACTCACAGTTACTTCCCAGGGAACAGGAAGAATGATAAGACGGGCATCATCTTCTGTTGTTGGCAAACCAAAAATATTATTATTGGGGTTACCTACATTATCAGGATCATAATTTGAAAAATCAACCATACTACATCATTGAAAGGGGGTGCAAGTTAAGGAAGGGATTTGTAATCAGGAATTAGTGAAAGGTAATTTACTATCAGGTGGCTCCTGACCCCAATGACCAATTCCCGGATACTTTTACTTTCGCCCCAACTGGCGCAAATACGAGACGTGTGATATAACGGCAAGACTCACTTTGGGGTATTCAATATAAGGGATACCGTAATCTTCGCAAACCTTTTTAATGATCTTGCTAATGGCAGGATAATGCACATGGGATATTTTGGGAAACAGGTGATGTTCTATCTGGAAATTTAAACCGCCTACCAACCAACTCACCAGTTTATTACGGGTAGCAAAATTGGCGGTTGTTTTTACCTGGTGAATAGCCCATTCGTCTTCCATTTTCCCGGTGGCTTCATCAGGCAATGGAAAATGTGTATGCACTACGGTATGGGCCAACTGGAATACAATACTCAATACAAATCCTGCAACAAGTGCCATACTTAAAAACCCGATAAGCCAGGCTGTAAAACCAACCATATAGATCGGGATAAATACGAAAATAAAAGAATGTGCCGATTTGTAAAACCAAAAAAGGAAGTGCTCATTCCCTGTCATCTTTCTCAGCGGTACGGAGCCGATCTTACCTGAAAAATATTTTGTATAATCTGTTACAAAGATCCAGTAGATATATAATAAGGAATAAGCCGCCCAAAAATAAAAATGCTGATACCGGTGTATTTTATAACGTGGCTGTTCGTCACAAAGACGCAGCAGCGGGCGGGCTTCTATATCATCATCTACACCATGAATATTTGTATAGGTATGATGAATAACATTATGTTTCATTTTCCACATATGCTGGCTTGCACCCAAAAAATTTGCAAAATTTGAAGCCATGCTATTGATCCATTTGTAGCGGCTGAAACTGCCATGTGACCCGTCATGCATTACATTAAAGCCAACAGCAGCAGTAACGCAGCCCAGGATGATACATTCAGCAACGGCCAATACCGTTGGTGGCGTAAAAAAAACAAGATGAATATATAAAGCTATAAGACCTGCAACTAACAAAAAAGCTTTGATGAATAGTTTAGCATTACCGGTTGTGGATTTACCTCTTTGCTTAAAGTACTCTTCAATCTTTTTTTTCAATTCATTATGAAAGGATAATTGTATTTTAGGAAATTTCGGACTTGACATCTGCTGTACTTGAATTGAAAGTAAAGGTACTCTTTATAACTGAGAAAACAGGTGTAAAAGCCAGGGAGTTATGCAGATGATAAAACCTTTTCATTAACCTTCTGCCGGCATCATTCATATCGGGCTGATCATGTCTCGTTGGTTACCAGTGCATCAAGGTCGCGGATACCAATCGTCTTTTCACTGATGAAACCTTCTGCATATTTCACTCCAATTCTTTTTCCAAACATTCTTGCCCTGGCAATTATACTTTCCAGGAAATCGGGAGTGGAGATATAAGTTTGAAGACCTTCATTGCTTCTTTCACCTGTATGAAACTGTGAAGTGTAAGCTTCAATAGACTTCATTCGTTGTTCAAACACATCGCTGATATCAATGAGCAGGTCGGGTTCGTGATACCAGTCCTGAATATAATGCAGTACATAAGAAGGTCGCCAGCGTTGTT
>JAHEZF010000015.1 GCA_023251215.1 Sphingobacteriales bacterium
GTGACTCTTTGCTGATAAAGTCAATAAAGTCAGCCGGGGTTTCATTTTTTATCACAATATTTCCTTCTTTGTTCCTGCCAATGGTTTGAAGAATCATGCTATCTGCAAAACTGTTTTTCAACAAAGACACATCTGCATTCTTCATACCGGTGAACATTTTATTGATAGCTGCCTTTACAGAATCTTCTGCTGTTTGTGCCCTGGTTGTAACAGCAATTGAGATCATTGTTAAGAGTATGAAAAAGTATTTCATAAAAAAGTATTTTAAGAGTTTATGGCAAATGAATTGAGTTATAAATGCGTTACCATTATTTACATTAAAAATAAACTCTCCGACGATGCGAATAGCCAGAATAGTACAAGCGGTTGCGTTGATGCTGGTGGTCGCACTTGCAGCAAGTTGCGCTACCAGTAAAGAATATGTGGGAAAACTGTTCGGCCCCAGGCCTTCAACATTCAAAGACTCCCAACTATTGGTTCAATTTCTTGAACTGGACAGCCTGAACAGGAATGAAGATGGGTGGGTGGAGACAAATATTACAAAAGACACATCGGCTGTAACAAAGACCGAACCGATTGTTGCTGAATCCATTCCTGCATCGCCTTCGCTGAAGCTTCAGCAGAGCAAGGCCGGCAAGCAAGTAAAAACAATCCCGGTTCGAGAAGAAATAGTTGCAAAAACTACTAATAAAACTGATGGAATAAGAAACAGAACAAAAAGAGAATAAATTTCTTTAAGATATCAAGCCCTTTTGCACTGAAAATATTACAATAACATTCAAAATTTCATCTTTTTCAGCAAAAGGGCTTCTTCATTATTTATACCCTAAAATCTTCAGCATACTTTGCGCTGTTTGCTGTTTGGCATATAGCCAATCAATTAGTTTCCCATTCCGGTCGTAATTTATCAGTACATGTTTCGGCGAAGGAATCAGGCAATGCTTAATGCCTCCATAGCCGCTGATCTGGTCCTGGTAGGCGCCGGTATGAAAGAAACCTACGTACAGCGGTTCTCCATTATTGATCTTTGGGAGAAACACCTCGTTGATATGTTCTTCGGAATCATAATAATCATGACTGTCGCAGGTCATACCACCTAAAACTACCCGTTGGTATTCCTGTTCCCATTTATTAATAGGTAGCATCAGGAATTTTTCGCCAATTCCCCATGTGTCCGGGAGTGTGGTAATAAAAGATGAGTCTATCATGTACCATGTTTCCCGGTCATTCTGAATTTTTTGTCCAAGCACACAATAAATATGCGCCATACTCTCCCCTACTGTGTAACTGCCGAACTCCGTAAAAATATGCGGCATGGGTACTTTGGCTTTTTTGCAGGCCGACTTGATATTTTTGACGATCTCGTTGATCATAAACTGGTAGTCGTATTCAAAACCAAGAGAATGCTTTATAGGAAAACCACCGCCGATATTTATTGAGTCCAGTTCAGGGCAAATTTTTTTCAACTGGCAGTAGAGGTTGATGATCTTGTTCAGTTCACTCCAGTAATAAATATCATCCTTAATTCCTTTGTTCAAAAAAATGTGGAGCATCTTTAGCTGGAACTTGCTTTCATAGCCTTCTATCCTGTCCACATAAAATTCCAGAATATCCTTTGCCCTCATGCCGAGGCGTGAGGTATAAAAAGGAAATGTGGGTTCTTCTTCAGCCGCTACCCGAATACCCAACTTGAAAGGCACTTTTACCGACTTGGCATATTCCCGCAGTTCTTCTTTATTATCCAATACCGGTATCACGTTGGTAAAACCCGAATTGAGCAGGCTGGCAATCCGGCGAATGTAGCCTCTTTGCTTAAACCCGTTGCAGACAATAAAGGTTTCTTTGCTGATCTTTTTTCGCAGATACAATTTTTTGACGATCTCGATATCATAGGCATAAGATGTTTCAATATGAATATCATGTTTCAATGCTTCTTCCAGAACAAAACTGAAATGCGAACTTTTAGTACAATAGCAGTAATGATATTTACCTTCATATTTATGCTTTTTAAAAGCTGTGGCAAACATCTGACGGGCTTTTTTTATCTGCATCCCGATTTTGGGCAGGTAGCTAAGTTTAAGCGGTGTACCATATTTAGTTATCAGAGCTTTTACATCAAGACCATTGAAGAAAAGATTTCCATCCTCCACCACAAATCCTTCCTGTGGAAAGTTAAAGGTTTGTTTTACCAGTTCGTGGTAGGAATTTGTCATCAGTGGGTTAGTAGGTTGTGCCACGTTATTGATTTAATGGATACAAATGTATATGATTGGAGAAATTACAGGCAAAAAAAATCTCTTGCCAAAGACAAGAGACCTTCCTTATTATAACTAAAAAGCAATGATCATTTTTTAACTGATTCGAGCAGGCTTTTAAAAGTTTCAGGATTATTCATGGCCAGATCAGCCAGAATTTTACGATCCAGCTCAATACCTGCTTTATGCAGTTTATTGATGAATTCAGAGTAAGTCATTCCTTCTGCACGAACTGCGGCATTGATACGGGCAATCCATAACTGGCGGTAATCCCTCTTCTTGTTTTTTCGGCCTACAAACATGTAGGTCATTCCTTTTTCCACAACATTCTTGGCAACGGTGAGTACGTTTTTACGTTTGCCATAAAAACCTTTGGCTTGCTTGAGTATTTTTTTGCGGCGGGCTTTACTGGCAACCGCATTTACTGAACGGGGCATATTATAAGAAGTTTAAAGTTGAATGTTTAGTGTTTAAAATTGAGGTCAGAGGTCCGAAGTCTGAAATCCGACTTCAGGCTTCCGACTTCTTATTTCAACCGCAGCAGACGTTTTACAAAATCCACATGTGATTTTGCAACAGTTCCGTCTTTCCGCATGTTCCGTTTACGTTTTTTTGATTTCTTCGTCAGGATGTGACGTTTGAAAGCTTTCTGATGCATGATCTTTCCGGTGCCGGTCACTTTGAATCGTTTTTTGGCGCTGGAGTTTGTTTTTACTTTAGGCATTTTACCCGGTATTAAAATTATTCCCTTGAGGCGTTCCCCACAGGGGGATCCTTGTCGAACCTCTTTAGAAAATGTTCCTTTTAAGTTGGAAGAACTAACCGTTTATTGAACGGGTCGCAAAGATAAGGTTATGAGGCTACCCCGCAAAGCTTTCAGAAAAAAAATCGGGGTTCAATATAAGAAACCCCAATTTCAACAGCTATTATTAGTAAGTTGAGTTAGTTTTTCGGATTCAGGGCATTATCAATTCTCTTTGATACATCCTGCAGGTGATATTTGGTCATTGGGTCTGTCGCCATTGCCGCAGTTACATCTATTTCAGTTTTTAATGATTTTAGGTGAGCCCTCACAACACTTTTCACATCCGACTTGTCGCCGGAAGATGAACTGATTATTGTAAAAGCAGATATTGAAACCGTCTGTGCCGATGCCGGGTTCAGCAGGTTGCTCAGAATGTTGATATATGATTTCTGCAGGTTCCTCATGTACACATCAATCGTTTTTTTTGT
Source organism: Sphingobacteriales bacterium (assembly GCA_023251215.1). Taxonomy (GTDB): domain Bacteria; phylum Bacteroidota; class Bacteroidia; order Chitinophagales; family Chitinophagaceae; genus JAHEZF01. The sequence continues at coordinate 3,489 of JAHEZF010000015.1, forward strand.
CCTTAGCTCAGACCATATTCCTTTTTTTAAATCACTGAACAGATCGGTTATTTTATAAGCATTATTAGCTGTTGCTGCTTCAGATTGTATTAATTTATTCAGAGTATTAGTGCTGAACAAACGGCTCAATATGTTATCCTGTATATTCCCGATTGTACTTACCCTCGTACTTCCATCTGTGTTATTAATTGGAGTGAAAGGGTTGCTTCCAATCCTGCCGTAAATTTCATAATTGATCAACCACGACGGAGTTGTAAATAATTGTTGATTCAGGAATGAAACAGCTTCTTCTTGTTTAACCCTTGAAACATATTCATAAACCGGGCCCTGCTCTTCTACCATTTTCGGGGTTGCCAAAATTACTCCAATATTTTTTGCCACATGCCCCATATAACGGGAATACTGACTGATAGCCTGTCCATACAATTCAGAAAGATTACTATAATCTTCGTTTGGTTCTTTTGTCCATTGCATCAGGTTGGGAATGATACGCTGTAAATTTTTTATCCCATAAGCACCTGCCTTCATAGCATCATCACCAAGGTCTTCGTTTTGCGAACGGGGATCATCAGGATTACTCTGTTCGCCATACCACAACCTTTTATTTTTCAGCCTTTCAATTGTCCATTGGTTAAGATGAGATTTTTCTTCTTCCGGGCTATTATATTGAGGAAATAATTTATACCCCCATTCGATAGCCCATTTGTCATAATCACCGATGCGGGGAAACAGACCAGCGGGGCCCATATTATCTTCCGGTTGTGCCACATAATTAAAACGGGCATAATCCATAATTGACGGAGTATGACCATTGGCTTCCACCCATGCTTTATTCCTTAAATTTTCAACAGGCACTGTAGAGCTGGAGCCCCAGTTATGTTGCAACCCCAAAGTATGGCCCACTTCATGCGAAGAAACAAAACGTATCAATTGTCCCATCAGTTCATCATCATAACTCATTTTTCTTGCCCGTGGATCAACGGCTGCTGTTTGTATAAAATACCAGTCATGGATAAGCCGCATTACATTATGAAACCAACCGATATGGCTTTCAATGATCTCGCCGCTGCGTGGATCGGTTACACTGGGACCGTATGCATTTTCAACTGGTGATGGTTTGTACACAATAGCAGAATACCGGGAATCTTCTAAACTCCAGTCGGAATCATTGACAGGAGCTTGTTTTGCCATGATTGCATTTTTAAAACCTGCCTTTTCAAAAGCAGCCTGCCAGTCATTAACGCCTTGTATTAAATAAGGAATCCATTTTTTTGGCGTAGCCGGATCAATAAAAAAAATGATCGGCTTTTTAGGTTCTACCAACTCTCCATTCAGATATTTTTGCCAGTCTTCCTCTTTAGGTTCCAGTCGCCACCGTACAATCATGTTGGTTGTTTCAACCCGTTGTGGGTTTGCATCGTAATCATTGTAACTGCGATAATAAAAGCCAACCCGGCTGTCATAAAACCGTTGCTGCATAAGTTTTGCAGGCAACAACACAAAAGAATTATTGATCTGCAGTGTAATATTACTCTGGCTGCCCGGAGCTGATGGTGCTCCTCCAAATCCCTGAACCGAAGTTTTAGAATACGTTTTAATGGTACTTACCTCTATATTAACAGGAAAAGATTTGATAACGGCGATATATGATTTATCCGTTTGCAAACTTCCGGCCTGGAATGATGATTTACTCAAAATTACACTGACAGGAACCGATGAAGTTCCGGAAGTAAAAGCAATAACATCGTTATCGCCGTTCAAATAATCTGTCATGTCAATCACTGAACCTGACGAGTCTTTTGAAAATGTTTTAATATCGAAAGCTGCAGAAATGGGCTGAATATTTGAGTTCATCACCGCCTGGTACATTGGCTGTGTAGAATCTTTGGAAATAGTAGTGTAGGAAACATTCTTCAGGTAAATTTTATTGCCCGGGCCTTTTTCAAAACGGATAACAGATTCATTGATCTGATCACCGGCATACCCACCAAAACTTTTGGGTGCATTCACTGATGATCTGGTTATTCTGTTCACCACCATTATATCCCGGCCAAGCAATGAATCCGGTATTTCAAAATACCATTTATCTTCTACTTTATGCACTTTGAACAAACCTTCATCGGTTTTAGCTTTATCAGTGATCACTTCTTTATAAGCCTTAGGCCCGTTGCCCGGTGGAAATGTTGATGGCCTGCGGGTAGTGTCCCGTGAATTTGCGGGCTGTTGCGCCACGGCTGATATACTTAAAGTGATAATAAATAAGAAAAAGAATAAGCGATTGAATAGTTGAAACATATTATAATTTGATTTTTTTTAAAATCATCTCAATATACGGAAAGCAACGATTCAACACAGATTATACAATGATTTTATACCAATGGCTGAAATGGGATGATGAATCTGCACCTCAAAAAAAACCCGGAACTAAGTCCAGGTCTGTATTGTTTGCATCATTCTATTATGTTTATTTCTTCTTCCCTTTTGGCGCAAACATCGCCAGCATCCGACGCCCTTCCATTTTAGGCATATTTTCCAATACACCAATTTCAGCAAGACGTTCTGCAAATTTCAACAAAAGCAATTGTCCTCTCTCCTGGAACTGTATAGCCCGCCCTTTGAATTGTACATAAGCTTTTACTTTATTGCCGTCCTTTAAAAAATTTTCGGCATGTTTGGCTTTAAAGTCAAAGTCATGCTCATCAGTATTCGGAGTAAAACGGATTTCTTTTACCTCCGATACTTTCGACTTTGCTTTCATCTCCTTTTCTTTCTTCTTCTTATCGTAAAGAAATTTATTATAGTCAATGATCTTGCAAACCGGGGGGTCTACGGTTGGAGAAATCTCTACAAGGTCTAACCCCTGTTCCTGTGCCATTTTAAGAGCATCCTGAGTATTGTAGATGCCTATTTCAACATTTTCTCCCACTAAACGAACCTGCGGAACCCTGATAAAATGGTTGATACGATGTTCTGCTTCTTTGCGGGGAGTAAATCTTCCCCTAAAGCCGCTTTTATTGAAACCGCCACCGCCTGGTTTGAAACCTCCGCCCGATGGCCTGTTGAATCCCCCTTTTTGTGGTACTGCCATTTATATTTTTTAGTTAAGCTCCCGCCCCATGAAGGAGAGCAATTTATTTTTATTTGATAAATTCCTCATACAGGATTTGAGGAGTATGAAAAAATAAATATAAAATAATCAATATTCAATTTTCAATATTCAATTTTCAATATTCAATTTTCAAATTCGTATGTTAGCTGAACATTGTGTGTTGAATATTGAGTGTTGAGTGTTTTAAATCTTATTCGCTTCGCCTTCCCTTAATTTCATCTTTTGCTTCATTAATAAATACCGTTATATCCTTAACTCCCATATCACCTTTTCCTTGACGCCGCACAGCCACCTTATTTTCATTCATTTCTTTTTCACCCACTACAAGCATATACGGAACTTTCATTAACTCGGTATCCCTGATCTTCTTTCCGATCTTTTCATTCCGGTCATCTATTTCGGTACGAATATCTGCTTTTTTCAGTTTATCTGAAACAGTTTTGGCATAGTCCATAAACTTGTCGCTGATAGGCAGCACTTTTACCTGTAGTGGCGCAAGCCAAAGTGGAAATTTACCAGCATAATGTTCCAGCAAAAAACCAATGAACCGTTCATGAGTTCCCAGCGGAGCCCGGTGAATGATCAGGGGAGTTTCTGGCTTATTATCCCGGTTGGTAAACTCCAATTTGAACCGCCGCCCCTGCGCAAAATCCACTTGGTTGGTAGCCAGTGTAAATTCCCGGCCAATAATACTCCATATCTGAACATCTATCTTGGGACCGTAAAAAGCTGCTTCATCGGGTACCTCTATATATGGAGTATTAGTTCTTTTTAAAACATCTCTTACCAATACTTCGGTTTCTATCCACAATTCTGCTTCGTCCACATATTTTTTACCCAGTTTGGAAGGATCATGCACTGACAAACGCATCACATATTTATCAACCCCGAATATTTTAAAATATTTCTGGTACATTTCATTCACCGCCTTGAACTCTTCATAGAACTGATCCCTGGTACAATATATATGTGCATCATTCATGTGCAGGCAGCGTACCCGCATGAGTCCAAACAATTCACCACTTTGTTCATACCGATAACAGGTTCCATATTCTGCCAGCCGTAGCGGAAGGTCTTTATAACTCTTAGGTTCTGCGGCAAATATTTTATGATGATGCGGACAGTTCATTGCTTTCAGATAGTACTTCTGCCCTTCCAGTTCCATAGGCGGATACATGCTATCCTCGTAATACGGCAAATGTCCGCTGGTGAGGTACAAACTTTCCTTTGCAATGTGCGGAGTCACTACTCTTTTATACCCTGCAGCTTGTTCCGTTTCTTTGGCTAATTTTTCAAGTTCTTCTATAATAATCGTTCCATTGGGCATCCACAAAGGAAGCCCCGGACCCACATCATCATCCATAGTAAAGATGCCGAGTTCTTTTCCCAATTTTCTGTGATCCCTTTTTTTTGCTTCTTCCAGCATTTGTAGATGCTCATCCAGTTCTTTCTGTGATGGAAAGCTGACGCCATACAATCTTGTCAGCATTTTATTTCTTTCATCACCTTTCCAGTAAGCGCCGGCAATACTTGTAAGTTTAATGGCTTTGATAAAACCTGTATTGGGAATATGTGGTCCGCGACACAGGTCAGTGAAATTGCCCTGTGTATAAAAAGTTATTTCACCATCATTGAGATTATGTAACAGGTCCAACTTGTATTCATCGCCTTTTTTTGTGAAATATTGTACGGCTTCATCCTTAGGCATTTCTTTTCTTACATAACTACTGTTCTTCTTTGCCAATTCGTTCATCTTTTTCTCCAAGGCCGCCAGGTCTTCTTCATTCATTTTTTTATCGCCCAGATCCATGTCATAATAAAATCCATTTTCCACCGGAGGGCCAACCCAGAATTTTACACCCGGGAACATTGATTCCACAGCTTCCGCCATCAGGTGAGCCGAAGAATGCCAGAAAGTGCTTTTGCCATCTGCATCATTCCAGGTTAACAGTTTTACTATCGCATCTTCATTGATGGGTTGTGTGGCATCCAACACCTGGCCGTTTACACTTGCAGCAATAACCTTTCTCGCCAATCCTTCTGAAATTGATTTAGCTATATCCAGGGCAGTAGTCCCTTTTTTATATTCCCGAACCGCTCCATCAGGAAATGTAACATTTATCATGTAACCTTTTTTCTTTTAAGTTGTGCAAATTTAGCGAACTCCGGCTAAAGATTATGAAGAATCAGGCGGTTTATATGATCCATCTTTTTATGGAGCTTGTAAAGTTTATTTTCAAACCGGGCATGATCAGTAAAATAAAGAATAGCCATTTGCATTTGCCTTTTACGCCAGCGTATCAACATTGTTTTTCCATATAGCTTGTCCAGGCCAAGCGTTACTTTATCAAGTAAGGTTGTTGTTGAACTTAACCGTACGGATCTTTCATAGAAATCCCGGTATTCTTTTACAAGCCCTTTTTGAAAATCAAAATAGCTTTTTTTATTTGCCTGTATTTCTTGTAATGAGAATTCTGTTGTTAATGCCTGCCATATATCGCCATTGATATGTGCATTGATGCCCAGCAACTGGTATTGTAGCGGCGACAAAGAAGTGTCAGAAAAATAAGCTTTCCAAACTTCCGGAATTTCGATTCCAGATTTAAAAGCTTCAACTGATCTAAAAAAATAACCGGCAAAATTTGTTTCAAACCGTTGAATAAATTTTTTAGCTGACTCTTTATCGTGAAGATAAAATTCGGCTGCCCTGCTGGTTACATCAAAATAAAGTGGAGCAAAATGCCGGGCTATTGAAGTACTGTTTTTTGCTGAATCAAGTTTCCTGAGCAATGAGATCTCTGCATCGCTGACCTGTGAATGGCCCATCAATGGAAATAATACAGACAGCAAAAAAAATAAAATCTGTTTCTTCAAGGGAATATTTTGTGCAGATAATAAATTTTAAAATTAACAAACTCTTGCTAAAGGCTGATTTTACTATACGAACTTATTCGTTAGTTTTGACCCTGCATGAAACTGATGTTATCCAGGTTTTTCCAGGTATTTTTATTGCTGATCCCGTTCACCCGATCTACTTCACATGCACAAAACCTCACGGGCATCTGGCGGGGATATTTTATTACCGAATCATACGACCAGTACAAGTTCGAACTACAGGTAAAGCAGACGGGAGTTTCCATTTCCGGTGTCTCTTATTCATACCTGAGCACTATTTTTTACGGGAAGGCAACACTGACAGGAAATTTCAACAAAACAGTCCAAAGTGCATTGATACGAGAAATCAAAACAGTAGAATTGAGAATGTCCCGCGGCTCACAGGCCTGCATCATGAAATGCTATTTTCAGTATGATAAGTCAGGCAAGGAGGAGTTCCTGGAAGGCAGTTTCTCCAGCAGGTTTGAAAAAGATGGATTTGGCGTAAAAAAAGGTGATGAATGTGGTGGTGGCAAAGTGTACCTGCGTAAAGTAACCACTTCTGACTTTTATATTGAACCCTTTTTACGAAGTAAAATAAAAACCACTCCTGTAATTATAAATCAACCGCCACTAAAAAAAGATAGCGCAAAAGTAAAGATCACAACGGTTCCTGTAAAAAAACCTCCGCTTACCAATAAACCAATCGCAAAAACAAATCCACCATTAGTAAAGAAACCGATTGTTAAGCCAAATACAAACAGCACAAAGATCAATACGCCGGTAAAACAAAAAGTAGATACAATACAAAAAATTCAACAACCGGCAGTAAAGATCAATCCACCGAAACAGATCATTCCTGATCCTGATATGCTGATAAAAAGGGAAAATGCATTGGTAAAAACACTGGTGGTAAATGATGCGGATGTAACCGTAAAACTGTACGACAACGGTGTAATAGATGACGACACCATCTCTGTTTACCTGGATAAAAAACTGGTATTGTCTGCCAAACGATTATCCGGCACTCCTCTTATTGTGAAGTTGAAGATGGATGAAGATAATTCGGAACACGAACTGGTAATGGTAGCCGAAAACCTGGGCCGCATTCCGCCCAACACTTCATTGATGATAGTAGAATGTGGTGAGCAACGGTTTGATGTACGCATTACGTCAACAGAACAAAAAAATGCCGTGGTGCGGTTTACATATAAGAAACCAAAATAACCTCACCCTAACCCTCTCCATAAATGGAGAGGGAGATTTAACCGTTTCTGTAATTTCTGTTTACCGTTTGTTTTTTTCATCTATTTTTCCTGAATAATGCAGCGATCTCTAATTTTATCAGCAATTCTTTCTGCCTCTGTGTTTACTCATGCTCAGGATATCAATGGCATCTGGAAAGGCAGACTGGTTATGGAGCCCGGTGGTTGTTTCCCGGTTTATAATATAGAACTGCAGTTACAAGTGGCGGGTTCAAAAGTCACAGGAGTTTCTCACCACTTTTCCGATACAAGCAATTTTGTAAAAGAAAGTTTTGAGGGCAACTATAAACGGGATAGCAACTATATTTCTATTAGTGAAATTGGCGTTACCACTTTTCATGTCCCGGCCGGTTGCATTCCCTGCATTAAAAAATATTCGCTTACTTACCACAGAGGCAGCAGCGCTGAAGAACAGCTCCGCGGAACCTGGTCAGGTAAAACAATGGATGGAAAATCCGCCTGCCCACCCGGGACCATTGTGCTTACAAGATTTGATACATCAACTTTTAAACCTAAACTGAAATTACCCCCTTCACTTACCAAACGGAAAGCCGAACTGGTAAAAGAAATTAAAGTGGATACCGGCACCATTAAAATTGATTTCTATGATAACGGCCAAATTGACGGTGATACCATTTCTGTTTATGTAAATAATATGCCGGCGGTATCCAATCAGCGGCTGACCACAAAACCTATTTCATTAAAAGTAAAAATTGACCTGAAAAGGACAGAACAGGAAGTGATCATGGTGGGTGAAAATCTCGGTTCCATTCCTCCCAACACAGCCCTGATGATCATTAATACCGGGGAAAAACGTTACCAGCTTTATCTCACTTCCGATGAACAAAAAAATGCGATGATGCGCTTTATTTATGAAAAACCAAAATAGTTGCTGGTTACTGGTTGTTTATTGCAGACAGTTTTATACAATTTGAAACTGCACTAACAAGCAACCAACAACCAGTAACCAAATTAAAATCCTCTTGGCTGGTTGCCCTGTGGCTTCGGCAATTCCTTTCTCGGAATCTTTTCATCCCGCTGAGCAGTATTGTAAACAAATGTGGCTACAATAACTGCCGCCTGTTTCAGATCATCCGGCACCAGGTGATCGTATGTATCCATATTGGTATGGTGTGTACGTGTATCATACTCCAGTACATCCTGTATGAACTGGAAGCCGGGAATACCAACCGCATCAAATGAAAGATGATCTGTACCTCCTGTATTATCAATGGTAAGAGTTTTGGCCCCCATGTCATTAAATGGAGTCAGCCATTGTTCAAACAGGGAACTAACTTTTTGATTCCCCTGCAGGTAAACTCCTCTGATCTTTCCGCTGCCATTATCCACGTTATAATAAGCTGAAATCTTTGCATGATCCGGTTTCAGCTCCATTGTAGCCCTGTCTGCAAAATGATTCTTTACATAATTTCGGGAACCTAGTAATCCCTGTTCTTCCCCGCTCCATAATGCAATGCGGATGGTGCGGCGGGGCTGCACGCCAAGAGTTTTTAAAATCCTGATAACTTCCATCATCACGGCACAACCGGCCGCATTATCGGTGGCGCCTGTGGCCCCATGCCATGAATCAAGATGACCGCCCAACATAACAAGTTCATCCTTTAATGTTGGGTCAGTGCCGGGAATTTCTGCTACCACATTGTAACCCTGCAAATCATCGCCGAAGAATTTAGTTCTGATGTCGGCCTCGATCTTCACATATTCACCGGCATCAATCAAGCGCTGCAGGCGTAGATAATCGTCACTTGAAACCACTATACTGGGGACAGCTTTTATTGAATCATTTGCAGATCCGCCACCCTGGACAAAAATAGTTCCGTCAGTACCTCTTATATTCATGGTAAGTATAAGTGCCGGTTTTTCTTTATTTATCAACTCATTCATCCGCCGTTGTAAAAGAAAGCGACTCACCTGAGGATTATTTTGCTGCTGGTTTGCTTGCGGTCCACCTCGCCCCTGGTTTTGTCCCTGAAACCGTGGCTGCGAAGCCGCCATTTTTGCCAGTGAACTATCGGCCAACCTGCTTGCATCGCCTTCAAAAGATGGCTTCAGTGCATCATTCACCCATGTCATTACGATCTTGTCTTTCAGTTTACCGGCATATTGCATCAGTTCAATAGTGTCCTTTGCTTTGATTAGGAAAACCTCACCTTTCAAACCTTTTTTACCTGTTCCGCTGCTCCATGCTCTCGGCATAGCAAGTAAGGGCGCATAATAAGGTGAGGTCATTGCCACATAGCAATGTTCCTGTTGCCAGCTTTTGCCAAACTCGCCCCAGGGTTCCAGTTGCGCATTTACAAGACCCCATCTGGCCAATTCATCTTTGGCCCAATTGGCAGCACGCATAAAACCGGGTGAACTGGTCAACCTTGGACCGCTTACATCGGTAAGGTGAAAAGCGATGTCCATTATTTTGGAATTCTTGGTGCCCTCTTCTTTGATCTTGTTGATCATGTCCATGTCCAGTTTTTCCTGGGCAGAAACAAGCATGAATAAAGAAAGTAAGAAGAGGAGGGAAAACAGTTTTCTCATTGTTTTGGTTTTAGGTGATGGAAAGTTAGTTATTTCTGAAAAATGTTTCCCGGATTAAGGATAAACGGCGAAAATATTCCCCCGTCAACCCGGAATTCTTTTTCTATATTATTTGACGGAATCTTTCTACCTTAACTGCTCAATTACAAACAATTCTTCCCTTTTGAAACTAATTTTGGTTTGTGCAGCCGGGTTCCTGCCCTTGTAACACTGTCATTTATTAAAAACCAAAATAAAAATCAACATGAAAAAGTTTCTTTATGCAATCCCTGCAGCGCTTTTATTTTTTTGTGTTTCCTGCGACAACGAAAAGAATGAAGGCGGCATGTCAGACAAAGCCAAAAAAAACCTGGAGGTTTCAGCGGCAATAACCAAATGCTTTGAATCCGGCGACTGGAGCAAAATCGGCGACTATATTGCCGCCGATGCAGTTGACCATGCCGGCATGAATGGCGATATTGTTGGCCTGGACAGTATTAAAGCTGCATTTGCAATGTACAGCACAATGATGAGCGATATGAAAAATGAAACGGTCAAAGAATTTGCAGATGATGATTATGTAATGCAATGGATAAAAGAAAGCTGGACAATGAAAGTTGACGGTATGGGAATGAAAGCCGGGAGTAGAAATACATTGAATGCGATTGAAGTTTCAAAATTCAAGGATGGTAAGTCAACCGAACATTGGAGCTTTATTTCATGGGGTGATATGATGAAGATGATGCCTCAGCCGCCTATGGATAATAAAATGATGGATAACAAAATGGATACGACCAAACCCAAATAGTTTCTATACATTATTTCTGAAAAGCCGGGTCAGTAAGCCCGGCTTTTTATTGACGGTTGCCATAATCCTCAAATTCCCCGTAAATTAGCCGCCTGTTTGTTTAACTACAATTAGTTTATTTATGAAACCAAAAATTATCGCTCTGGTTTTGCTGGCCGGCTTCTGCTTCAGCAATACCATGGGTCAGACATCAGCCGTTAAAAAAATATTACCATTCGCCATCCAGCAAAAAAAACTGGCCAACGGACTTAACGTGGTAACTGTTCCATTCAATAGTCCGGGCCTCGCTGCTTTTTTTATTGTGGTGAGGGCAGGCAGTCGTGAGGAAGTGGAATCGGGTAAAACAGGTTTTGCACATTTCTTTGAACACATGATGTTC
>JAHEZF010000156.1 GCA_023251215.1 Sphingobacteriales bacterium
GTGCAGCCCCGATATTTGTTCCGGGCGCCATGGCAGCTATATTAGCAGCCAGTGTTATAAAAACACCCGCCGATCCTGCATGTGCCCCGCCGGGTGAAACATACACGATCACCGGTACCCGCGACTCCAGCATATCGCTTACGATAACTCTTGTTGATTTAAGTAGCCCTCCGGGAGTATTAAGATGAATAATGAGGCATTCCGCTTTTTCACGGCTGGCTTTTTCAATACCATCATGAATAAAATCTGCAGTCACCGGGTTGATGGCGCCATCAATCTTCATGGAAACAACTTTCTGCGCAGAAAGTGCAGGTGAAAGTAAAAACAGAAAGAAACAATATGATAAAAAATGCTTCATAAGAAGCAGGTGGTTGAAAGACCTGATGTAATTTACTGAATCCCGAAACAATCAGCAATTATATCCGCAGGGTAGTGGATTGTATCTTTTAAAGATTAAGGTTATTTAAAGGATGCAATTGAGAGGATCTATGGGTGATATATCTTGAAAATACAGGGATGTGATTGAAACAATCAGCGGGTAACAGAGCAGATATTTATTTTCCTTTTTCTGTTGAATCTTTTCTGCGGCCTCCCGGGCCAACCCGCTGCATCATCTTTTGAATAAACTCATCAAATTTTTTCTGCTGATCACCACTGAATAAAGTCCTTACCCTCCGGAAATGAGCAAAAGTAAGTTTGTCAATAACCGACTGTCTTTCTGCTATGCGTTGGCTGTATGCATTCAAAATACTGTCGCTTACATTCGGTTCCTTTACCAGGTTAAAAAATGCGGTCTTAGCGGCACGAACAGAATCAAATAAAGGACGGATGGTTTTAAAATGTTCATCTCTTAACTGTTGGAATTCCTTTTGTTGCTGGTCAGTCATGTTCAGTTCTTTCACCATCATCTCCATGGGACCGCCTTTGCCGCCAAAGCCATGGGGTCTGTGATTGTTTCTCCATTTCAGCATCAGCACTACCATGGCAATATTTACCAGCAATAAAAGTATTACGGCAATTGTGAGAATTTTAGCAGAAGAATTTTTCATTTTACTGGTTTAAATCGTACAGGGCAGTATTATCATTCAGGCTGTAGTCGCCAGCAATAGATTGCATGGTATCTGCGTCGGTAGTATTGTTGTCAGCAGCAGCATTTCCTTTTAAAATAACTACAGCATTTATGAGTAATACCAGTATAAGAATTGCCAATGCATAGGCCGGGCGGAATATCCATGACCGGTTAATTCTTTTTTCCAGCTCATTCTCCCCACTTGTATGGCGGGCAAGCATCTTTGCTTTAAGCCGGGTATAAAAGAAACCGGGAACAGTAGCTTTTTGACTCCCATCAAGGCTATTGAGGATATCCTCTATCTTCTTATTTTTTTCATTATTCATTTTACATAGTTTTTGACGTTATTAATTGCTAAAACCTTCGCCTTATCAGCAGCTACCCGGTCTCTTTTTCCAGCATTTTCCGCAGGTTTTGTTTGGCCCTGTGCATCAGCGATTCAACAGCAGATAAGGAGATTTGCATTACAGCGCTGATCTCAATATAGCTCAGATCTTCAAGCTTATGCAGGATAAATGCAGTTTTCTGATTCTCCGGAAGCCGGTCAATTGCCCGGAACAAACGGGCTGCATTTTCTTTCCTGTCCAAGGTTACACCCGGATGATGAAAATCGGGTAATTCATGAAGTGGCTTATTGCCATCTCCAAAAAGACGCTGTATCAAACCAAATCTTTTTTTGCTTTTGCGGCTGCGTAAGTGATCCAATGCCCTTGTAGTAGTGATGCGGTATATCCAGGTTGATAATTTAGATTCTGCTTTGAAAGAATGGATGGAACGAAATACCTGGATGAAGACTTCCTGCGCTACATCTTCTGCATCTTCGGCATTCTGTACAATGCCAATAGCGGTATTAAAGACCCTGTCCTGGTAGGTTTCTACCAAATACTTAAATGCAGGTTCATTTCCTTTGCGGAGTTCTTGTATTAATTCCAGTTCATTTAACACTCTGGCGCCTTTGGTTTTTGAGGCTGTAACTTACGAAAACATGTGCTGTTTCCTATATTTGCAACCCACCGGTCCCGTAGTTCAATGGATAGAATAGAAGTTTCCTAAACTTTTGATACAGGTTCGATTCCTGTCGGGACTACTTTGAAATGCGGAATTAAACTTTTGATACAGGTTCCCTGCCTGACTGCGTCTCACAGGCAGGGATTCCTGTGGTAACTACTATTCACATTAAAAATCAATTATGAAATTTTACAATCTTCTTATCAAATACCGTCTCTGGATTGGCCTGGTGCTAGTTGCTTTCGGTATTTATGTAAACTATTCTGCCAGTTTCTGGCCGGCTTTTCCCTTATACTTCGTTGGTGTTATTCTTATAGCCGGTCATTTTTTCTTTGGCCCTTTGCGATTGATACAGGAACATTTGGAAAGCGGTAACATTGAAGGAGCAGAAAAAGTAATTAAATCAATTCGTTTTCCCGGTCTTCTTTACAAGCCTATCCGTTCTGTGTTTTATACATTGAAAGGAAATATTGCCATGATGAAACAGGATTTTGACGGCGCTGAAAAAATGATGAAGAAAGGATTAGACCTTGGCATGCCGATGAAAGAAGCCGAAGGCGCCAGCATGTTGCAGATGGGAATGCTGTCCATGCAAAAAAATGATCTGAAACAAGCCGAAAGCTATATCCGTGCGGCCATCCGTAAAGGGCTGCCTGATAAAGAAAATGAATCGGCAGCCTACCTGCAGATGTGCAGCATTATGATGAACAAAAGAGAATTCCGTGCTGCCAAAGATTTTTTCCGGAAAGCAAAAGCATTAAGACCTACCACACCTCAAATTGTAGATCAGATCAAACAAATTGAGAAATACATTTCAAGAATACCGGGTTAAGTGGAAAAAACAACAGGGCGGACAAATCAATATGCTTAAACTTTTAATTTAATTTCTCAAAGTGAGCATCTAATCTTTTATCTTTTTTATAGTAATCAAGGATGAGTACCTGCCCTTGTTTGCCCGGTAATACACCAGTTCGTGTAGCGTCTGACTTAGTGTTGATCCTGTCAGTTGTTATTTTACCATCATTGTAACTGATGGAATTAAAAGTGCCGCCTTTGTAATCTTTTCCCCGCACATAATCACTGTAACAAACCGTAAAAGATGAAAAATCTTTATTGGTCTGTGTATATGCATAATCAAACTCACCGTAAACGTACTTGACCAGCTTTCCCAGCAATGGGGTACTTACAAATTCATAACCACTTGCCAGTTCAACGCTATTTGGGTTTTTACTATAAATCTTTGCTTCTTTCACATTGAAATCCTTGTCAAATTTTATCAGCAGCATATCCGTTACTTTAATTTTGAGAGTGCTGAGACCGCCGCCGCGGGTCAGAAGTTTACTGGCTATTCCCAATGCGCTGGCTATTTTCATAAATCCTTCTCCAATAGCATACATATTACCATCTGATGTTTGTACCATATTGTGCAGGTACATAAAGCCGAAATCCTCAATTTTTCCTTTGGAAGAAACATTGAGGTATTTTCCCAATTCCAGATCCCATGCGCAATATTTCTCACTCAATACGATCCCTTTTTCATCTATACCCCAGAAAGCAAATCCTTTTGATTTGTCTTTCATGATATTCCCATTCGGGTCAAAATATTCTCCAAAAAGATATGCCTTGCCGTTATTCAGCATAGATAAGCTTTGTGGATAAAATTTAAATTTCAGGTTATCAGTTGATTTTTCAAATACCACCTTACCGGTTTCCTGCGATAACCCGATAACAGAAGATTCGGGGCTTTGATCAAACATGCTGCTGTACTTTATTACTTCGAAATATACGATCCCGTTAAAATAACCCAGATAATCGCCACCAAATTTTTTGCCGCCCAGGGTAGGCGTATAGGTCCATTGTCTTCTTTTTTCAGAGGAAAAAAAATCAATCTGGAACGTATAGTCTTTGTCTTCCCGGCTGGGCATATTGGAAATAAATCCTTTACCCTCGATAGGATAAAGGCCTTTATAGGTTTGCTCTTCATCATTTATTGCCAGGTAGCCCATTTTCAGAAATACATCTTCCTTTTTGGTCAACTGCCTGTTATAAGTATATTTCTTTTTCCCATCTGCGCCGTATATCTGGTATTCAAACGTCTTTTCATCGCTGTTGTAGAACAAAAAAATAAGATCAGTCCCGTTGAATGAAGACTCCAGGATGCTGACATATTTTGAATCCTGAAATTTTATATCTTTTAACATTTTCAGGTTATTGTCCGTGATCCGAAGTGTATATTCATTTGTTTTTTTATCAATCTTATCACTTACATAGAAAAAGAAATAGCCTTTTACTTCGGAACCCTCTCTAATAGCATCGGAATTGCGGAGAGAGACTTTGTAAACATTTTCAATAGAAAGCTGTTGCGCATGGAGGGTTATTGTTCCCAACAACAATAGCACCGCTCCTGATAATAATGTTTTCATTGTTTGATGTTTTTTCAAAATTGAGATTCTTTTCTAAATTTTTCGGCTTTTTTCATTTCTTCATCAAATCCTTCATAACCGGTCATCTGCGCCAGGTAATGACTGCAAAAATAATAGTTGATCGCTGCTATTTCATCCAATCTCAGCCGGTCAAATATGCGCAGCAAAAGATTATAATCTGCCGGATAGCCACGACTCTCCTTATCGGTTATAGTTCCAAGACGATGATTTTTCTGGCTTTCATAAGCTAAGTTGAGCCCCCTTGCGACTGAGTAAACTGCGTAAGGAATGTTTTCTCTGTTTTGCAACATCTGCAGGCTGTAATATAAATTATGGGTCAGGTTTTTGCCCTTGTATTCCTGTTCTGTCATTTCCACAAAAAAATCTTGCTTCAATTGAGTAAAGAATTTTTCATTCACTATAAATTTTTTCCCCGTACCTACTTTCTGAACAGAGTCTTTCAG
>JAHEZF010000016.1 GCA_023251215.1 Sphingobacteriales bacterium
TACTGCTAACCAGTTGCGGTGGCGGAAAAAAGAGCAGCAAAGGCGGAAGCCTGCCTAATGATGGACAAGTGCATGGTGTAACTCCGGGAAACAGATACTCTCTTCCGAAGCCGCGGGGAATGGTGTATGTACCCCAGGGAACTTTTCATATGGGCCCCAGTGATGAAGATCCGGCTTATGCTTTTAGTGCACGGAACCATTCTGTTTCCATTAGCGGTTTCTGGATGGATGCAACAGAAATTACCAATAACGAATATCGCCAGTTTGTAAATTCAGTTCGGGATTCAGTAGTTGCCCGAAAATTGGGGTATGTTAAGGCTGGCAGTGATGGGATCGAATATATTGACAAAAAGAAGATGCAAACGGTAAAGTGGAGCGATCCGAAATTTATCGAACAACTTAGCAGTACCGATATTATTCTTGCTCCTGAAGACAGAATAAATAATAAAAAAGAATTAGACGCTTCCAAATTTATCTATCATTCAGAAATATTTGATCTCAAAGAAGCCGCAAAAAGAGAAAATGCAGGCAAACCCCGTTCTAAATTCATATTAAAAAAAGATACTCCTATTGCTCCCGATACATTGGTTTGGGTTCGTGATTTTGCTTATTCATACAACGAACCCATGGCCAAACGTTATTTTTCGCATCCGGCTTTTGGCAATTACCCGGTAGTAGGCGTAAACTGGAAACAGGCTACCGCTTTTTGCGAATGGAGTACACAACTTTTGAATTCTTATCTTGATTCAAAGAAAAGAGCACAGGAGTCTGATTTTCGCCTGCCAACAGAAGCACAATGGGAATATGCAGCTCGTGGCGGTCGTTTTCAATCCATGTATCCCTGGGGTAATTATTACCTGAGAAATAAAAAAGGATGTTTGATGGCCAACTTTAAGCCCGGCCGTGGCAATTATCCTGAAGATGGAGGTTTTTATACTGTTCGTGCCGATGCCTATTGGCCCAATGATTATGGTTTGTATTGTATGTCGGGTAATGTGGCCGAATGGACTTCTTCAATATATTATGAAGGCCGCAACAACTTCCAGCATGATATGAACCCCGATGTTCGCTGGAATGCCAAAGATGATGATCCTCCCCTGATGAAGCGTAAGATCATCCGCGGCGGAAGCTGGAAAGATGTTGGTTATTATCTTCAATGCGGTACCAGTAGTTATGAGTACCAGGATTCGGCCAAGTCTTACATCGGATTCCGTCGGGTAATTGATTTACCGGCAGCTCCGCAAAAAGGTCGTCGCAAATAAAACTATTCTGTTAATGTATTTTTATCTGCGGCTTCTTTTTTATGAAAACATTTTACAAAAACTAACTGTCACGTATTTAAAATTAAATAACCCGTAAAACGAGTATTTATGATGTTCTTCAAAACTTTCAGAGGACAGGTAGTCCTCAATTTTATTTTCGCATTCTTTGCCGCCGTTGTTATCCTGGGGGCATTGTTCAAAATACGGCACTGGCCACTAGCTGATGAAATGATTACATTAGGTCTTTTATCCGAAGTAGTAGTGTTCTCGGTAATGGCTTTTTTTGTTCCGCCACCTGAAGAACCACACTGGCAGCGTTATTTTCCTGATATTAATAAACACCCCGACCTTGAGCCTAATTATAAGCCTACACCGCTTATTTTACCTGATACCGGCAACCCAGCCCTGACCAAACTGGAAGATATGCTGCGTGAGGCGGATATTACACCGGCTAATTTGGGTCGTTTGAGTGAGAACTTTAAAAGATTTGGCGGAACGGTAGATAAGATGTCCGATATTACAGATGTGGTATCTGCTACCGGCGATTATGCGGCTAAGACCCGTGAAGCCGCCAATGCAATTATTACAGTAAAAGAAGCCTCCCTGAATGCAGCCGGCAGTATGCAGCATTTTACCAATGCGGCAGAAGGTACTAAGCAATTTCACGAACAGGTACAGGTACTTACCAAAAACCTCTCTTCACTCAATACCATCTATGAACTGGAGTTGCAGGATACTAATAGTCACCTGAAAGCCATGAACAAGTTTTACAGCAACCTGGTGCAGGCTTCGCAGGCCATGGAAGGCAGCGTAACTGATGCCAAAAAAGCTCATGACCAGATAGCTTTACTGGCAGCGAACCTGGGCCGCCTGAATAATGTTTATGGAAATATGCTCAGCGCTATGCAGGGTCGTAATTAAAACTAAAGAAATGATCAGTATTCAGGATATGTAAAAGTCATCAGTACTAAAAAAATTAAACCATAAATAATTATGGCTTTACCTCGTGAACCCCGGCAAAAAATGATCAACATGATGTACCTGGTGCTGACAGCCCTGCTGGCACTGAACGTTTCATCTGAAATATTGAATGCCTTTAAAACGGTGAATAATAGCTTAGAGACTACTAATAGAACCGTTAATGAGTCAACCGGAAAAATTATAGAATCGTTGCGGGATAAACTGACTAAAGCTGAAACAGCCGAAAAAGCGAGGATCTGGTTACCTAAGGCCGACAGCATTATTATGTTCTCTAAAAATGTTTATGATTATATCCAGGGTTTGAAAGATCAGATTTTAATTAAGGCAAACGGCGATCCTAAAAATCCCAGTAAAAGATATAAAGACGATAACCTGGATATTGCTACCCGGATGATGGTGGATAAAGGAGAAGGGAAAAAATTACTAAAAATGCTTGGCGACTTTAAAACGAATGTGTTAGGGGTAGATACAGCGATTGCATCATATTTCAGAATTTCTTTGCCGATTGATCTTACAATACCAAAAACACAAAGTAGAAGCAATAGAACCTGGGAAGCGGCCTATTTCCACATGGTTCCTACCGTAGCTGCATTAACAATATTGAGTAAGTTTCAAAATGATATAAAAACATCTGAAAATAAAATTGTTGCTTTTTGTCATGAGCAGGTTGGTAAAGTTGAGCTTCGGTTTGATACTTACGGGGCAATTATTGGGCAAAATTCAACATATCTTTTACCGGGGCAGGAATTGGAAATAAAAGCCGGAATTGGTGCGTTTAGTAAAGCAGCCTTACCAATCATTACAATTGGCGGTCAGACTAAACAAATAAATGACAGTGGATTTGTCAGGTATACAAACATGGTTACAACTTTAGGTCAGGGAACTATTCCCGTTCACATTGAATACACAGACCAGGATAACAAGAAACAAACTATTGATACCAAGGTTACCTATATGGTGGGACAGTCCAATGCTTCGATAGCCTTGGATAAAATGAATGTTCTTTATATAGGTGTTGATAACCCCGTTACAGTAGCCGCAAGTGGTGGTGGTGATGATAAAACACAAGTTTCCATAACTGGCGGTGGGGGATCATATACAAAAGCTGGTGCTGGTAAATATATGTTCCGTGTGAATACTGTTACGGATGATTGTAAAATCAGTGTTATGGTTGATGGAAAATTAGCCGGTACCGCATTTTTCCGTGTTCGTACTATTCCAAGACCGGTTGCAACAGTGGGTGCTTTTGAAAGTGGTGATAACGTGAATGCGGGCGCCTTCAGGGCACAGGCAGGAGTAGGAGCCTATATTAAAGATTTTCCTTTTGAACTGCATTATACGGTGGTCAGTTTTACGTTAACGGCTGATAATGCAGACGGCGATATTGAAGAAGCACCCTGTACCGGTAACCTGTGGAGCCCTAAGGCGCAGAGTATGATCAAGAATTTAGCGGCAGGAAGAACGGTCACCGTAGATAATATTCATGCTATAGGTCCCGATAACCGTAACCAGAAACTACCATCGTTGGTATATTATATTAAATAAACCTTGAGGATATGAAAAAAATAATTATTAAGTATTGTCTGTTGTTTTTGTTTGGAGGGTTAGTAATTCAGCAGGCTGATGCCCAGCGTACTGGTCGCAAAAAAAACAACAATACTCAGCAACCGGTAGATACTACCGGCCAACAGATAAATAATGTTACTGTACCATCGGGGTTTAACCCTTATGGTAACATTCCGATCGTCATTGATTCTTCCGGAGTTTCTGATACTACAGTTAAAAAATCATTGCGCAATGATAATGCTTTTGATAAAAGTAATCTGAATACCCGTGTTCCTCTGCCGTATGAAAATTTAAGATGGGATGATGCTTTTTATGCAGAAAAAGTTTGGCGTGAGTTGGATCTGCGTGAAAAAATAAATCAGACTTTTCGCTACGAAGCAGAAAGTGATAATGGCAGCCAGATATTTGTGAACATGTTATTGAGGGCAGTGAATAGAGGAGAGGTAACTGCTTTTGCCGACGACAGATTTACTACACCAATAACATTGCCTGAAATAGAGCAGATGACTGTCGGCACTGCTGATACAACTGCGCAAACCGACCCTAACGACCCCACAAAAGTGATAAGGTATGTGGTTACACGGGCCAGTTTTGATGCAAAAAGCGTTGTGAAGATCCGGTTAAAGGAAGAATGGGTTTTTGATCGTGAAGCAAGTCGCCTCTTTGTACGAATTCTTGGTATAGCGCCTCTTAAAACTTTATACTTCCCTAATGGTCAGGAACGGCCTGGAAGTTCTCCTATGTTCTGGATTTATTATCCCGATCTGCGTTCAATATTGGCAAAAACGGAAGTATATAATCCCAAAAATATGGGACAAAGCAGGATGACCTGGGAAGAACTATTTGAAAGCCGGATGTTCGGAAGCTATATTGTCAAATCAACTTTGGATAATCCACAAAATAAATTTATTCGTAATTATTTTCCGCGAGACCCCATTCTTGCTCTTTTGGAAGGCGATAATATAAAAGACAAAATATTCAATTTTGAACAGGATCTATGGTCGTATTAATACGGTTAATTCAATTTAAAATTATTATAAATGCCTCCTGTATAGGAGGCTTTTTTATGTATTAATCATTTCATTTTTAAATGGTAAAAAAAAATTTGAAAATCGTAAAACCACTATAGGAAAATTGGATAATTGTCGTATTTTCGTTTCGGTTTTTCATAGGATATTGGATTTTAAAAACGGGGCTGGATTTCTATCCTGGCCCCATTTTTTTTATACCCAGGCCCCTCTCTCAAAGGGATGCCTTTGGCATAAATCTCCCCCCAAAAGGAGAGACTTTAGAAGACTCCGGTATATTGGGGGATTTATTTTTTGAAGTGGTTGTAAACAATAATTGCTTTCATTTTTCCTATCACTGTCGTCAGTTCTTCCAGTTTTTTTTCCCGGATATTTTTTACTGACCTGAATTCTCTTAATAAAAGGTCTGCAGTACTTTTTCCAATTCCGGAAATCTCTTCCAGTTCATTCTTAAATGTTCCCTTGCTTCTTTTATTACGGTGAAAACTGATACCAAAATGATGCACTTCATCCCGAATGCGGCGGATCAGTTTCAGGCTATCACTGTTGTAGGAAAGCTTTAAAGAGTCCTTATCACCGGTAAAAAAAACTTCTTCTTCGTTCTTCGCCAATCCAACAAACGTAGAATTTCCGGATGCCTTTAGTTCCTGAATGGCGTCCATTGCAGCACTTAACTGGCCTTTACCTCCATCAATGATCACCAGTTGTGGAAAAGGGCCATTTTCATCCAGCACTCTTTTATACCTCCTGTAAACAACCTCTTTCATGGTAGCAAAATCATTTATCCCCTTCACGGATCTGACATTAAAGTGCCTGTAATCTTTTTTGCTTGGCTCTCCATTTTTAAAACACACCATTGCTGATACGGGATAGCTTCCCTGGAAATTAGAATTATCGAAACATTCAATGTGAACAGGAAGATCAGGTAACTGCAGATCAGATTGTAATTGCTGCAACAGTTTAAACTGGCCGGGACTTTTTATATTTAATTTCAGACGTTCCTTATTTTTCAGTTCTTCTATAAAATAATTCACATTTGTTTGCGAGAGCTCAAGCAATTTTTTTTTGTCACCACTTTTAGGAACGGTGATCTTTATTCCTGGTTGAGGATATTCTATCATAAAAGGAACTACAATTTCCGGGGCATCGCTGTTGAAAGTCGTTCTTAGCTGTGCCACAGAAAAACGTAGAATCTCTTCTGTAGATTCATTTAGGTGAATTTCTACTTTATTAGTTTGGGTTTGTATTATGGTTCCATTCCGCACCATCAGGTAATTTACATAAGCAGTGTCTTTTTCCTGGCTGCTTGCCAGCCCCTTGGGCTGGTCCGTCAAAGGAGCTTTCACTATTGAAAACACATCCATATTACCGCCCCTGGCATTTGCTACTACTGATTTTGCCTGGTAATTTTCAAGAAAATCAATTTTCTTTTTTATCTGTCCGGCTTTTTCAAAAGCAAGAGAACCGGCATAAATTTTCATTTCATCTTTAAAGTGTCGGATCACAGGCGCAAGATTTCCCTTTAGCAGGTTTTTCAGTTGTAAAAGATTCTCATTATAATCTTCTGTGGTCTGCAAACCTTCGCATGGGCCTTTACAATTGCCGAGGTGATATTCAAGACATACTTTGAACTTGCCCTTTTTGATATTATTCTCCGTAAGATTCAAAGAACAATTTCTTAACTGAATGGTCTGTTTGATGAACTCAAGCAACTCTCTTACTTTTTTTACAGAAGTATAGGGTCCCAGGTATTCGGAGCCGTCGCTGATTTTTTTCCGTGTAAAAAATACTCTTGGGAAAGGTTCATTTTTTATTACGATATAAGGGTATGTCTTATCATCCTTGAGATTGATATTGAAACGGGGCTGGTATTCTTTGATCAGCGAGTTTTCCAGTAAAAAAGCATCCTGTTCCGAATTGACAATTGTAAATTCAATCCGGGCAATACGCTGCACCAGTTCATGCGTTTTATAATTGGTAAATGTTTTGGTAAAGTATGAACTTACCCGTTTGCGGAGATGCTTGGCTTTGCCAACATAAAGCAATTGATCACCGGCATCGAAATATTTATAGATACCCGGTTGGGGCGGAATGGTAACGGCAATATGTTGAAATTCTAAAGGGGTCATTATTATTCTTCTTCATTCCAGCTTACTTTCATGATGGTTGTTGTTTCGGGCTGACCGGGTTTTTGCGTAATTGTAGTAACACGAAAACTCTTATCTACCTGCCATAGCATTTTTTTTTCCAGAAAACCATTTTTATTACTGGTTGTCTGGTCAATAATAATACTCGTGACTTTATCTCCGGAAGGGTTCGGGGTAATAAGAATTTCCTGCTTTTGTAATTCTTCCTTATCCGCATTTACGGGTTTGTAGCTGATAATAACAAGATTCAGTGATTCATCAAATAGTTTTTCTTCAGTAAATCTTTTTTTATATTTTTTTTCAGCCAGGTCAGGTATTTCAAGAAAATCTTTCGCCAGGTTTCGAAACTCTTTCCGGGGAATAAAAGTTGTATCGGAATGAATGGTATCTGTGAATACTATTTTTTTAATTGAATACAGTGATGTGTCAACATGAGCCACCTGGCTTTTAATGTAAGAAAGAACGGGAAAAAACTTCTCTTTCTCATCTTTATCTTTTTGTTTGCAACCAGTAAGAAACAGTAACAGCCAGGAAAAAAGAAAATAATATTTTTTCATGCTATAAAATTAATGGAAAACAATCCCGGTAAATATGTTCACGAAAAATAATATCCCGGCACACTTTACAATGGCCGGGATATCTTTAAACTAGCGGGCAGTTAGTGTCGGTTTTACCGGTTAAGCATGATGCCCACTTTCAAACCAAAATCAAACAGGTATTCTTTTACAGGGTATTTTTTCTGGAAGCTTGATCGCATTTGATAACGTACCTGCGGGCCCACTTTCCATTGTATCTTACCGGTGGAATAACCGGCAAACGTTTCAAAGCTGGTATATACATTCCATTTACGGATAAGTGAAGGCACTTCCGCATAATTTTTATAATCTGTTGAGATCAGGTATGCCCTGTCACCCAGAATATAAGCTGGCTGTATAGTGCCGGCAATACCTAAATAATTTTTATTATGCCCCGTAAGCTTTAGCTCGGCGCCAACAGGAATTGAGGCTGACACATAAAGATTACGCAGCCAATTCGGATTGGTGCCATCAAAATTTCGGTACTTCGTCATTGTGGAAACCGAATTAGAACCACCGCCTGTATTAAGTGCTATTGTAGCTACTTCCGAGGAGTTAGTATAGGCCCGGATGTCATATTTGCTTACATTGAATTGAAGTCCGGCAATGATCTTCAGATTACGGCCAAGCGGATACCCCGCACTAAATCCCATATTAAGGCCCATATCCGGTTTATGGGTAACGGCGTTGTTTACATCGGGTAATGATGTGTACCCGTACGGGTTATTATTTGCCTGGGTAGAAAGTAGAAATTGTTTGTTCTCTGTCAGTTTACGATAGCTGATAGTAGGCGTAAAAAATACCTGCCATGAAATTTTTCTTCTTTTCGAAATATGTTTAAAAGAATTGACAACGCTTTCAATAGTCAATGGATAAATATCAGTTTTTTCATCCCTGTTATCTTGTGTTACACTGGCTGCTTTTTTGCTATTAAGTCCTGCATCAGGGATATTATCATCTGTTAATTGATCTGTCAAACTCAGATTAACAGGTTTGTTAATTACAGTCTCATTATTGTATAAACGTGCAGCTATAGTATTATTTAAAATAAGCTTTTGCAAAGTTATGATGGGCTTGCCGGCAATATCGTTGGTGGATAATGAAGCAGCCTGATTAAACCGGAGGAAATCATTTTGCTGATTATAGGGGCGGGGGTTAAAAGGAATATTTCTTTTATTAGATTGGGCTGATACATTCAGGATGGCTGGTTCAGCCAGTTTTTTATCATTTACAGACTGGCTGTTTTGCAGGTTGGTTAATGAATCAGGAGAGGATTGATTTTTTCCGGAAGAATCCAACATTATCCAGGTAACTGATCCGCTGGCAAGCAGTAATAAACCAAAGGCAATACCATACCACCGCATACGGGTATGCAAAGCATTAAAAACACCCTTCCATACTTTTTCTGATGGAAACATCCGGTATT
Source organism: Sphingobacteriales bacterium (assembly GCA_023251215.1). GTDB lineage: Bacteria > Bacteroidota > Bacteroidia > Chitinophagales > Chitinophagaceae > JAHEZF01. The sequence goes on from JAHEZF010000016.1 coordinate 8,986, forward strand.
GATCGGCATTTTGCTTTACAAACTGTTCAAAATCTCTATTGTTGTAATTACTCTCCATAATTAATCAGTATTTAGGGTACAAATTTTTATCAGTGACTTACGGCAACAAGCCAGTCTGCTTGTTGTTTTGGTTTTTGTAATATCCTCTTACGAATTAAAATATCTTCAAGCATAGCTTTGGCTCTTGTGTACTGGCTCCTGCTGGTGCTTTCTTCAATATCCAGCATATTGGATATATCCCGGTGACTGTACCCTTCTATTGCATACAGGTTTAACACAGTCCGGTAACCCATCGGTAAAAGTCTTATACATTCCACAACCTGCTTTGCCTGGATGATGGCCGGCACACTTTCTTCCCTCACCTGCACTCCAGTTGCATGAATAATGTCAACACTTTCATTGAACTTTTTATTTTTCTTCAGGATATTGATACAAGTATGAACAATAATTCTTCTGACCCATCCTTCAAATGCCCCACGGTTTTCAAAAGTGTGCATTTGCAAAAACACTTTAATAAAACCTTCCTGCAGCATATCTTCAGCGTCTTCGCGGTTATGTGCAAAACGATAACACACAGCCAGCATTTTCGGACTGTAGCGATTATACAGCTCCCGTTGGGCAATGGCATCATTTTTCAAACAACCTTTTAAAATGGCGTCCTCGGTCATAGTTACCGTTTGGTTGCCTGTAATTTAGACAATTTTCACATATGAATGCTGCACCCAACTGTAAAATTTAATAAATATGCCTAAAAATAAAAGAGTGAAAGCCAATGCTTTCACCCGGTAAAGCCAGGAAGATTATTTTACTGATAAACTATGCTGGGTAAAATACAATATGATGACCTGAGCCCTCAAGAAACTATTTTTTCCGAATAAGACTGTCCATCGGGTATTTTGCTTTCATACTATCCTGTATGGCATTTGCCCAATTCATTATTTTATTTTTTTCCTCCGTTGTAATTCTTGCATCTTTATGTATCCATGTATAGGAATTTAAAGGCATTTCCCCTTTTTTCACCTGTTCAACGATTTCCTTCAACTTATTGTATTGATAACGGAGCGACCGGTTGCTGTATTCATCCATGTTCACGCCTTTTTTAGCCTTTCTTATATGACCAGCAATCCACCAGTCAAATGGCTGAAAATTGCAATACCAGGGATAGCGGGTATTATTGCTGTGACAATCAAGACAGGCTTTGGCAAGAATAGAATGCACATCTTCGGGTATTGTATAAATCTTGCCGATGTAATTAGGTTGTTCGCCTTCTTTTTTATTACGTTTTGGATGGATAAACTGTATTACAACCAGGATCACTATCAGTAAGAGCAAAATTTTTTTAAACATATAAATGGCTTTTGATAAAATCAGAGCTTATCAATCAAAATTGTACCGGTCATTTCTTTTGGAACAGGTAAACCCATTACGGTTAAAATAGTTGGAGCAATATCGCCGAGCTTGCCAGGTTTTATAGTTCCATTCCACCCGATAGCTATCGGGTCTTTGTCAATAATAAAAAAAGGAACGGGGTTCAGTGTATGTGCTGTATTGGGAGATCCATCTTCGTTGATCATATAATCAGAATTTCCGTGATCGGCTGTCAGAAAAATAGTATAGCCATTTTCCAATCCGGTTATTACTACCTGTTCTACACATTTATCAACTGTTTCCACCGCTTTTATCGCTGCTTTCCAGACACCGGTATGGCCCACCATATCGGCATTCGCATAGTTCAGACAGATAAAATCAACTGTCTTATTCCGGATTTCCGGTAATAGTGCCTCCGTTACTTCATATGCACTCATTTCAGGTTTCAGGTCGTAAGTAGCTACCTTGGGTGAAGGAATCATAATTCTTTTCTCTCCTTCAAACGGTACTTCCCGGCCTCCGCTAAAGAAGAAAGTAACATGCGGATACTTTTCTGTTTCTGCTATGCGTAACTGTTTTAATCCCTGCTGTTGCAAAACTTCACCTAATGTATTATCCAGGTTATCAGTATCGAAAATGACATGCACATTTTTATAAGTCTGGTCATATTCCGTCATGGTGGTATAATGCAGGTTCATTTTTTTCATTCCAAAATCATTCTTATCCATTTGCAATAATACCTGTGTTATCTCCCGGCAACGATCAGTTCTGAAATTAAAACAGATAGCCACATCACCCTCTTTAATTGTAGCCAGGGATTGCCCCGCCTCATTAATAATTACAGTTGGTTTTATAAACTCATCAGTAATATTTTTTTGATAAGAAGTTTCAACAGCAGCAACTGCATCTGTTGCTTTCTCACCTGTTCCATTTACCAAAGCATCGTAAGCAAGTTTTATTCTTTCCCATCTTTTATCCCGGTCCATAGCAAAATATCGTCCGCTTACTGTTGCAATTTTTCCAACAGAGTTATTCAGATGCGCCTGTAATTCTTTTATAAAACCCAGACCGCTTTTAGGATCACAATCCCGTCCATCTGTAAAAGCATGAATAAAAACATCATTCAATCCTTCTTTTTTACAAACATCAACAATAGCCTTTAGATGATTGATATGAGAATGAACCCCGCCATTACTCACCAAACCAAGTAAATGAAGCGGCTTATTATTGGTTTTTGCATATCGAAGGGAATTCAGAAGTATTTCATTTTTGGCAAAAGAACCTTCCCGTATAGCAACGTTTATCCGTTGCAGTTCCTGGTAAACAACCCGGCCGGCACCCAGGTTAAGATGGCCGACTTCAGAATTACCCATCTGCCCATATGGCAAGCCAACCGCTTCACCACAGGTAATTAAAGTAGTGTTAGGGTATTTTGAATAAAGTGACCGTGTAAAAGGCACATTGGCGTTCTGAATAGCATCGGCTGAAGCAACTTTCCCCAATCCCCAGCCGTCCATTATGATCAGAATAACTTTTTTTTCAGCCATCAGTTAACAATAGTTTATCCTAAGTACAAATACATTCATTTTCAGGGTACAATGCGTTGTAAAACTACAATCTATTAACCTATTTGAAAGCTGAAATCAGCAAACATGCCAGTTTTTATTAATTTAGTAGAAGGGAAGCCCGGATAAAAACTGTGGCATATTTTTAGAGTGTTGTACCTGTGTAAATCATTTTAAAATTATGAAAACACTATTTACTTCCTTACTGATTGTTTCGGTACTGGCATTTTCATCATTTGCCCAACAAAGCAATATTGATGCAGTGATCGGGGCTTTACATTCTGGTAATGCCACCGAATTGTCCAATTATTTTGACGATAATGTAGAACTTACCTTACCTGATCAAAGTGACAGCTACAGCAAAGCACAGGCCGTGCTGATCCTTAAAGATTTCTTCAACAACAATGGAGTTAAGAACTTTGAGGTAAAACACAAGGGAGATGGTGCCGGGGGTCAGTTTTGTGTGGGTACCCTGAAAACCAAATCCGGCAATTTCCGCACCACTGTGTTTATGAAAGTAAAAGCCGGCAAAGATGTTGTAAAAGAGATACGTTTCCAATCTATCGAATAATTGAATCCTGAAAATAATCTGAAAGCCTTCCCGATAATCATGGAAGGCTTTTTTACTGTGTACCATGAAGTCCCGATGCATCGGGACGAAATAGTATTTTTGCTTCTATGAATTTTGATGAGCAATTACATCACCTGGTGGATGAAGCATTAAAAGAAGATGTGGGGGATGGAGATCATTCCACTTTATCCTGTATTCCCGCTGATGCCAAAGGCAAAGCGGTCCTCAATATAAAGCAGGATGGGATACTGGCAGGGATGCTGGTAGCGGAAAACATTTTCAAATACAAAGAGTCATCCTGCATTTTTATTCCATACAAAAAAGATGGCGATCAAATAAAAGCAGGGGAAAAAGCTTTTGAGGTGGAAGCTACTGTTCATACTATTCTGCAATGCGAAAGATTAGTGCTGAACTGCATGCAACGGATGAGCGGCATCGCGACATTGACACGGTTATATGCAGATAAGTTAACTGGATATAAAACGAGAATACTGGATACCCGGAAAACCACACCTAATTTCCGTTTACTGGAGAAAGAAGCGGTACGGATTGGCGGAGGCATGAATCATCGTTTCGGTTTGTATGATATGATCATGCTAAAAGATAATCATATTGATTTCTGCGGCAGTATTGAAAAAGCAATGGAAAAAGCCTATGAATACGTACAAACAAAAAATCTGCATTTAAAAATTGAAGTAGAGACAAGAAGTATTGATGATGTAAAGAAAGTGATGGTTATAGGTAAGGGAAAAGTGTTTCGTATCATGCTGGATAATTTTACACCCCGACAAATAACAGAAGCATTAAAAGTTATCGGAGGCCAGTTTGAAACAGAAGCCAGCGGCGGAATCAATCTTGATAATATTGAAGAATTTGCAAAGACCGGAGTTGATTATATAAGTGTGGGAGCCTTGATCCACCAGGCAAGGAGTTTAGATATGAGTTTGAAAGCCGTACCCCTCTAAATCTTCCGCCTTGGGCGGAGAGACTTTTTGAACTTTCGTATTATGTCAAAGAAAAATAAACCGGATAGCAAGGGTTTTGTGTACAGCACCGATCCGGATTTTAAATTCGAATACGAACAAGAAAATCGAGAAACCCTGCCACGATCACAGCAAATACTCAAAGTAAGATTAGATACAAAACAAAGAGCGGGCAAAGTAGTAACGCTGATCTACGGTTTTATCGGAAAAGAGGAAGACCTGCGGGAACTGGAGAAAAAATTAAAATCTTTTTGCGGCACCGGCGGTTCTTCAAAGGATGGAGAAATTATGATACAGGGCGACCAAAGAGAGAAAGTGATGCAATGGTTTACAAAGAATGGATACAAGAATGTATAACTATCAGGTTAATTGATTACTCGGGTTCGTCAGTATTTATTTCTTCATTCATAACATAACTTAACGCCCCACTCGGACATTTTTTTACCTGCTCAATGATTTGTTCAGTAGTGGTCCCGTTCATTTTGATCCAGGGTTTTTCTTTGGGATTGAACACCCCGATCAAACCTTTCCAGTAAAGCGTTGAGTGCTGGCACACTTCAGGTTTCCACACAACTGTTATATCATTATTACTGTATTTGAAAGTCTTTTGAGGCATTGCTGGTTACTGGTTGCTTGTTCTCATAGAATCCGATAGTTTGAATAATCACTCAAGTAACCAATAATTATGTAAATTACATGAATAAAGATTGCTGCATAACCAGAGACCAGCAACCAACAACTATCACTGCCCCTGCGCCAAACTATAAGCTCTCTTATCTCCCCATGTATTCAGCAATTCCAGCGAACAAATTTTAAAATCACCACTAAGACTTACATACAAGCTAATAACATCCTGCTGATGTAGCG
>JAHEZF010000017.1 GCA_023251215.1 Sphingobacteriales bacterium
AGTTGGGAAGACAAGGAAGGCAACCGCAAATTTGCAACAGAAGTAGTGGGTGATAATCTGATCATGCTCGATAAACGGGTGGACAGTGGCAGTTCATCAACTTCCGGTGAAGGTGGCACAGAAGGAACGGGCGGAGCGGATATGCAAATGGGAGATGCATCGGAAGGCCTTCCGTTTTAACAGGAAACATTTAAAGCAATAACTTTGCTGCATGATCAGGGGCAGGCCAAATGACCTGCCTTTATGATTAAATTGATAAACAAAATTTCTTGCTTTGGACAGTCATCCCGTATTTGGTTCAATAACTGATCAGCTTTCTTTTATTCTACTGGCCGCCGACCCGCAGGGAACTACCATTCTTGTTATTATCTTATTCTCTTTACTATTGATCGCTTTTACTATTTCCGGTGCAGAAGTAGCTTTGTTTTCTTTGAACAGTAAGGATGTAAACATGCTGAAGACAAAACAGCATTCTTCAGCACGGCGGATTGTGAATCTGCTGGAAGAACCCAAAGAAGTGTATGCCACATTGCTGATTGCCGGCACTTTTGTAAACATTTGTATCATTATTCTCTCCAACTATCTGATCAACCAGTTTATTTCATTTGCCAAAACCGGTTTTTTAATTGAACTGCTTTCTAAAGTGGCAGCCATTGCTTTTGTGTTAGTGTTCTTTGGAGAAATATTACCTAAGGTATGGGCTACGCAAAATAATCTTCGCTTTGCTTATGGCTCATCTTTTATTATTGAATCGCTGCACCTGTTGTTAAGGCGTATCAGCAAATGGATTGTTTCCCTGGCGGATGGTATTGGAAAAAGGATGGGTGTTCATCGGACAGAAGCCATGAGCATACAGGAACTGGATGAAGCTATTGATATCAAGACCGATGAGGAAGCATCACCTGAAGAAAAAAATATTATGAAAGGTATTGTGAAGTTTGGAAATATTTCGGTAAAGCAGATCATGCGAAGCAGGCTGGATATTAGCGGGGTTAACTATAACTCTTCTTTTGCTGATCTTATTAAATGTGTGGAAGAATTGCATTATTCAAGACTCCCGGTTTACAAAGACAGCCTGGATGAAATTGCCGGCATCATTAACACCAAAGACCTGATCCCGTACTTAAATGAAGAAGAAAATCAGCCTGCTGGTGAGCCGGGTTTTGACTGGCATCCGCTGATGCGTCCTCCTTATTTTGTTCCTGAATCCAAACTGATCGAGGACCTCTTAAAAGATTTTCAGCAAAAAAGAATTCATTTCGCTGTGGTGGTAGATGAGTTTGGCGGTACTGCCGGCATTGTAACTATGGAAGATATACTGGAAGAAATAATTGGCGACATTAAAGATGAATTTGACGATGAGGAAAGCATCAACCGCAAACTGGATGATAATAATTATATTTTTGAAGGAAAGACAATGATCCATGATATGTGCAGGACAATGCGGTTGCCTATGGATACGTTTGACGGAGTAAGAGGGGAAAGTGATTCATTGGCAGGCCTGGTATTGGAAATTGCAGGCGAATTTCCAGCTATAAATTCAGTGAGCAACAGCGGGGATTTTGATTTTACCATTATACAGGCCGACAATAATCGTATACAGCAGGTGAAGGTGACAATCAGGCCAAAAAATAATTAAAAAGAACTCTTTCCCTGATGAACAAATCATTTCAATTTATCTGTTTTTTGGTTGCTGTCCCGATAGCTATCGGGAACTGGTTGCTCGTTTCCTGCAACAGCAACTACACAATAGGCAAGAAAAAAGGATATTTCAGGATTGATTTTCCTGAAAAGAAATACCGGGCTTTTGATGAGCGGGGCTATCCTTATACATTTGAATATCCTGTTTATGCCCAGGTGGTAAAAGACACTGCTTTTTTTGAAGACAAACCGGAAAATCCCTGGTGGATCAATATTGATGTGCCGCAGTTTGCCGGACGAATTTATATTAGTTATAAAGAGATCGGCTCCAGAAACAATTTAGACTCGCTGGTAAGCGACGCATTTAAAATGGCCTATAAAAAACATGTGGATATATCCACGGGTATCACTGATAGCCTGATGAAAACACCGAACAATGTGGAAGGTATTTATTTCAGCCTGGCCGGAAATACAGCAACGGCCAACCAATTCTTTCTCACCGATTCTACCAAGCATTTTTTACGGGGTGCTTTATATTTTGATGCTACTCCCAATGCAGATTCGCTTGGTCTTGTAAATGATTTTCTAAAAAAAGATCTGCAGCATCTCATCAATACGCTGAAATGGAGATAAAAAAACCCTCCCGCCTCAGGCGGGAGGGACAGAGCAGATCACTGTATGCTTTTTACTGCTCTTTATTTTTCCCAGAGGGATCCACATGGAGAGTTTTCTTGGGCTCAAGCTTTTCCGAAGGAAATCCTTTGGACAGTTCTTTGTCAATATACTTTTCTTCCAATGGCGCCCTGCTAAAAAGCTTGTAATCCAGCTTTTTCTTTTTCCCCTTTTTAAATTTTAATCCCTGAGTTTCTGTTTTTGTTAGAATAGCCTTTTTTGTATCTGCCTCGTCTTTGGTAATCATACTTACTTCCTTAACCGGTTCTTTTTTTTCGGCATCAGCTAAAGGTGTTTTCACTTCTTTGTCAGTATACATTTTACTGAATTCTTTACGGTGGCTTGTTCTTTTATAATCAACAAACCCGTAAATGCTGGCGCCGATCATTAACGTGGCGCCGACGTACAAAATTGATTTCATGATTTTTAGTTTTAAACGTTTAAAAAAAAAATTGATAACTATATGTTATGTGGCAAATGATTTCAGATAATTTTTGCTTTGCCGGTAAATGATCCATTCGGCAAAAAGCATATTTCCGATTACACTGATCCAGAGTGACAGTTCATAATTTTCCAGATGGCCCCAGTTCATCAGGTAAAAAACAATATGGTATACCCGGAAAGTAACGGCTGTCATGGCCATGGAATAACTACGCATCATCCAGATCTTGTGAGCCAGTACATTTCTTTTATGAATAGTGGTAAATCCATTCAACGTAGTCACAAACCACCAACTGGCCATAAACAAGAATAAAGCTCTTTCCCAAAAACTACCCTTGGCAAAAAAAGACATGTATAATCCGGTAGGGGCGCCAAAGAATAATACTACAAATACATATATTTTACCGGAGAAGCGGTGAATGGCTTTTGACTTTTTAAGGATATACCGTGAAAACTGTATGAGGGCAGTTATTATGCAAAGTGACCCTGCAAAAATGTGAATGTAAAAACAGTTATTATAAAAATTGCTTTTAAACAAAAAACTTCTTTCTTCAATAAAACTGAAATCTTTACTGAAAGAAAAATAGGGAAGTGTGTTATACACAAGCAGGAGGCTCAGTCCGGCTACCGGCACCCAGAACAACATCTGGAAAAGAACTTTCACTGATTTTTGAATGGTGAGTATTCGGGTGTTTTGCATACAGCTGGTTTGTGACTAAAAGAGATGATACTGCCGGAAATACTTCATAATGCCGGGCTGTTAGAAGTTTGTTAAAGGAATTTGCTGGTTATCTTTGGGAAATGATAGTAATAGATAACATATTGGTAAGTGATGATGTGGCAGAGCAGCAATTTGTTTGCGATCTGAACAGATGTAAGGGAGCCTGTTGCGAGGAAGGTGATGCAGGACCGCAGCTGGATGAGAATGAGCTGGAGATTCTATCAGAAATCTATGATAAGATCAAACCCTACCTTACAGAAGCAGCCATTGCAGAAATAGAAAAGAAAGGTAAATATGTTTTCAACCCCGGGTATGGATGGGTGACGCCGACACTCGGCGATGATAAAGAAATATGTGTTTATGGAGTCCGGAATGAAAAGGGAATTATTAAGTGTTCAATTGAACAGGCATATTATGACGGAGTAATTTCCTGGAGAAAACCCATTAGCTGCCATTTGTTTCCGATTATTGCTAAAAAAGGGAGGCATGGTGAATATGAAAGAGTAAATTATGAACCCAAGGAAAGAACATGCAATTCTGCCTGTATATTGGGAAAAGAATTACAGATGCCGGCTTACAAGTTTTTAAAAGAACCTTTGATAAGAAAGTTTGGAGAAAACTTTTATAATGCACTTGATAAAGTGGTCAAACTTAAAACTGCCAGGAAAGAAAGAAATAAAATTTTACAGTGAAAGAAACAGCTTCTTCTTTTATTGCCAAAAGCACTATTAAAGCTGCCGACAAGGAACACCGGCGGAAGATCAATTTCAATATTGGCAGATACAATGCTGCAGTGCCGCAGGGGAAGGAACAGTTTGCTGATCTGAACCTGGCACGGGAAAAAGCGAAAAATATTAAGTGGAAGGCCATTGAAACATTAGACAAACAACTGGAAAATTTTGAGGCTGCAATAACAAAGCGTGGCGCCAAAGTAATTTGGGCCGAAGATGCGCCACAGGCTTTGGAAGCCATTTGGAAAATCTGTGAAGAAAAAAATTGCAAAACACTGGTGAAAAGTAAAAGTATGGTGACTGAAGAAATTCACCTCAATGCTTTTTTGGAAGAATATGGGATTGAAAGTGTAGAAACTGATCTGGGAGAATACATTCAGCAATTAGACGGTGAACCGCCGTATCATATCGTTACCCCTGCCATGCACAAGAGTAAAGAAGATGTGGCAAAACTTTTTGCAGAAAAATTAGGAACCGATCCCAAGGCGACCCCCGAGCAGCTTACTTTAACTGCAAGAAGGATACTTCGGGAAAAATATGTGCAGGCGGAAATAGGAGTGACCGGCGCTAATTTTATTATTGCCGACATTGGCGCTATTGCCGTGACGGAGAATGAAGGCAATGCAAGATTGACTTGCGCCTGGCCGAAAACACATATTGCAATTGCGGGTATTGAGAAAGTTATTCCTTCAATGACTGACCTCGCTTTGTTTCTGCCCCTGCTTGCAACCTATGGTACGGGGCAAAAACTAACTGTGTACAATACGATCATTGCAGGACCAAAGCAGGAAGGAGAAACTGATGGTCCCGAAGAAATGTATGTGATCTTACTCGATAATGGACGCACCAATATTCTGGTAAATGAAAAACAAAGAGAAAGCTTGTACTGCATCCGTTGTGGCGCTTGTTTAAATGCCTGCCCGGTTTATAAAAATATTGGCGGACATACATATGCTACAACGTATAGCGGCCCGATCGGTTCTGTTATCACGCCGCATTTAAAAGATATGGGAGAATGGAAACACCTGAGTTTTGCTTCTTCTCTTTGTGGTAACTGTACTGAAGTTTGTGCAGTGAAAATAAACTTGCATGAAATGCTTCTTGAAAACCGTCACGAAGCGATAGATGAAAGTCATAGCAGATTAACTGAACGAATCGCCTGGAAGATATGGAAGCAAGCAATGTTGCATCGCAGGGTTATGAGCATGGGAAGTAGTAAAATGAAAAGTTGGGTAGTAAATAAATTGCTGAAAGGTTGGAAAGAACACCGGGGCGAAATGAAATTTCCAAAGAAATCATTTAACCAGTTATGGCGGGATAAGTTTGGGAAGGATTAAATTGCCTGACTTAATTTATTGATGACATTGCTTCTCTACAGCCATATTATCACGCCCCGTTTGCAATACGTTGCTGAATTTATCGGGAGTGAATTGTCAGCAGAGCCCTTTCAATTAACAACGGATAAAGAATTATTTCGAAATTTTCCAGGGGCTAAGATTAATTACAGTTCAGAAAAAATTTGTTCTGAAGAATTTTGGCTAAAGCCCCATTCATTATTATCCGAAACCGGAATTAAACAGCAAAGCATTGAATGTTTTGAAACTAACGGGCAAAAAGCTTTCTTCAAAACTGATGGCGATTTCCCTTTTGATATTTTTGCTGCATCTTTTTATTTGCTCAGCCGCTACGAGGAATACCTGCCGCACCAAAAAGATAAATATGGTCGCTATGCACATGAGAATTCATTGGCTTTTAAAGAAAGTTTCCTGAATGTTCCTTTAATTAATATCTGGCTGAAAGATTTTAGAGACTCTTTGCAAAAGAAAGTTCCCAATATCCAAATTTTAGAATCCAACTTTCATTTCATGCCTACATACGACATTGACGAAGCTTATTCTTACAAACACAAACAATGGTGGAGAAGCGCAGGAGCGTCTGTTAAAAACATATTGCAGGGAGAATGGAACAAAATCAATGAAAGAAAAAAAGTACGAACCGGAGAAAAACAAGACCCTTTTGATGCATACGAATGGATAAATAGCCTGCACAGGCAGTATAAACTTACCCCAAGATATTTTTTTCTTGTTCCCCGAAAAACAAGTAAGTACGACCGGAACATTTCATCAAAAGAAATTGCATTGCAGAAAATAATCCGGCAACATGCCGATAAATATGATATAGGTGTTCATCCTTCCTGGCAAAGTGGCAATAAGCCAGAATTGTTATCAAAAGAAATTGCAACGATAGAAAATATTTCAGGGAAAAAAATTACTTCTTCCCGCCAGCATTTTATCAGGGTCACATTACCCCAAACATACCGCCATCTTATTGCAGCAGGCATACAAAAAGATTTTTCGATGGGTTATGGAAGTATCAACGGCTTCCGGGCTTCAGTTGCTTCTCCGGTTTACTGGTATGATTTGGAAAAAGAACAAATAACTGGTTTATTGCTTTATCCGTTCTGCTACATGGACGCCAATTCTTTTTTTGAACAAAAATGTTCTCCGCAACAGGCATTGGATGAAATGAGGCATTATTACAATGTGGTAAAAAAAGTTAATGGTACTTTCATCAGCATTTGGCACAATACTTTTTTAGGAACCGATAAAATGTATGCCGGGTGGAGAGAAGCATATGAACATTTTATTAAAGAAGTTTGTTAAATGCCTTCTGCTTCCGGTTGTTCCATTGCCGGTATGGCTTTAAAAGCTTTGTTGACAAGATAAACACCGAGGATGGTCACCAATCCTCCAATGGCAATAAACATGGTTAACTTTTCATTGAAGATTATCCATCCGCATAAAACCGCTACCATTGGATTGACATAAGCATAGATTGAAGCCTGCGCAGTAGGCAGGTTTTGTAAAGCATATAAATAACAGATGAATGCAATGAGAGAACCAAAGATGACGAGATAACCAATGGCTGCCCATGATTGCCAGGGTATCTCATTAAAAGCTATCGCAGTTTTTAAATGAGGAGTATTTGCAACCTGGGTAAAAACAGACAAGCTGATGCCGGAGATCAGCATTTGCAAGCCCAGACTAAAATAAGGATTGAAATAAGCCGCTTGTTTTTTTGTATAGAGTGTGCCTAAAGCCCAGGTAAAAGTTGCAGTCAGGGATAAAATAATTCCAAATCGAAAGTCGGGATTTAAAAAATCATCGAGGTGTTCATAAAAAATAATGCAAACGCCGCTAAAGCCAAGCACCAAACCCAGAATGGCTTTCAAAGGTATTTTTGATTTGGCTGATAATAATCCGATCACGACCAACCATAACGGGAAAATAGCTCCCATGATAGAACCCAAACCTGCTGAAATATATTTTACGCCCCATGTGCTGAGACCGTTGCTTAATACAAAGTTCAAAAAACTTAGAACAAGTATAGGGATCCATTCTTTTCCTTTCGGAAGTCTTGCTCCTTTAATCAAAAAAAAGATAACATAACATATTCCCGCAATGATCTGGCGGATGCCGGTCAGTTGTAAGGCTGGGGTATATCTTACACCCTCTTTGGATGCCAGCCAGGTGGTGCCCCAGAAAAAACAAACCAATGCTAATGCAAAAATAGCTTTGGCTTTTGTTCCCTTTTTATGAATGGTCAAAGGATTGAAAACCGATAACTGTTTGATGGAATCACCGGTTTGCGATAGGGTTTTATATATATCGAAGCGGGGCATACCCTCTAAATCTGCCTAAAGGGAGACTTTACTATGTTTAAAATTGAAGCTGGTTTATTATCATTAATACTCATCTGGTCTTATTTGAATAAGCCCCCTTTTCCCAAAGGGATGCCTTTGGCAAGGGGGTTGGGGGTTTAATGTTTAAAATGTCTCATTCCTGTTATTACCATCGCCAGGTTGTTGGCTTTGCAATATTCAATGGAATCGTTATCTCTTATTGATCCGCCGGGGTGAATGAAAGCAGTTATACCGGCTTCATGCCCCATCTTTACGCAATCATTAAATGGAAAGAAAGCATCACTGGCCATCACGGCGCCATGCAGATCGAAACCAAATTGTTTTGCTTTTTCAATGGCCTGCCGCAAAGAATCTATGCGGCTGGTTTGTCCGCAACCTTTGCCAACAAGCTGTTTGTTTTTGACTAATGCAATCGCATTACTTTTTAAATGTTTGCCGATAAGATTTGCAAATTTCAGGTCTTCTTTTTCCGCAGCAGTTGTTTCTCTGCCCCCCGCTTCTTTCCATTCGGCATAATTGCCTTCATCTATACTTTGTATCAACACCCCATTCAAAAGTGATCTGTACATTTCCGACTTCTGATTTCCGGCTTCTGACTTCAACTGTAGCAGTATTCTGTTCTTTTTGGATTTTAATACGGTCAGCGCATCGTCATTATATTTTGGTGCGATCAGGACCTCAAAGAAAATTTCATTGATAGCAACCGCGGTTGCCTTATCAATAGTTCCATTGCAAATCAAGACGCCGCCAAATGCACTTTCAGGATCACCAGCCAGCGCATCTTTCCATGCGTCTGCAACGATTGGCCGTGAAGCAATGCCGCATACATTTGTATGTTTGATGATAGCAAAGACGGCCCCCTCCCGATCCCGCCTTGGCGGGACCAACAACGAACCAGCCCCGCTTACAGAAAACTCACTTATTAGCTGCACCGCTGCATCCACATCCACCAGGTTGTTATAAGAAAGTTCTTTACCATTCAGTTGTTCAAACAATTTATCAAGGTCTCCGAAGAAAGTTGCCTGCTGATGCGGATTTTCGCCATAGCGTAATATTTTTTCTTCTTTATTAAAAGGGGTTGTTATAGAAAGCTGGTGAAAATAATTTGAGATAGCCGTATCATAAGCCGTACATACATCAAATGCTTTTATCGCAAACATTCTTCTTTGTTCCAGGCTGGTTTCGCCTTTTTGCTCCCGCAAAATATTTTCAAGTAATGAATAATCTTTCTTGTTGGCAATTACTACCACATCATTGTGGTTTTTTGCTGCGCCACGTATCATTGATGGCCCACCGATGTCAATTTTCTCGATGATCTTTTTCTCATCCGTAGTTGAAACAACAGTTTCTTCAAATGGATACAGGTCAACAATCACCAGGTCTATCTCAGGAATATTGTATTGCTTCATTTCCTGTACATGAGTTGCATCATCTCTTTTTCCTAAAATACCGCCGAAAACTGAAGGATGCAAAGTCTTTACCCTCCCGCCAAGAATTGACGGATAGCTTGTAAGATTTTCAACAGGAATAACTTTTATTCCAAGCTTTTCAATAAAACTTTGTGTGCCGCCGGTTGAATAAACGGTGACTCCGAGTTCTGATAACAACTTCACAAGGGGTTCAAGACCATCCTTGTAAAAAACAGAAATAAGGGCAGACTGAATTTTTTTGTTCATAATATCGGAGTTGAATAGGCGTGCCACCCCGATAGCTATCGGGGTGGCACGCATCTTCGGAAAAACAAAGATAAGTTACCGCAGGTTCATCACAAAAGCGCCTTTTTCATTTACATCATGATAGGGGATATGCAGCGAGTTGCAATCTTTTTTCCAGTAAACTGCTTTCCATGCAGGCACCGAACCATCAACAATTACTTGTTTAATAGTAAAAACATTTGCCAGCCTGCTTATATAGATCTTTGGATTGTTAGTGATCACCAGCAGGTCAATAACCGGTTTACTGCTCTGTTTTGCAAACGCAACGGGTTGATTCAACAATAAAATATGTTTACCACTGCACTGCATGTGGTTTCCATCTATATACAAACCGCTTATGCTGTCAGCCGGCGCTACCCTGTATAATATCCGGGAAGGTTTGAGATGAAAGTTCCGGGCAAAAGCATCTTCCAGCAGGCCGGGATCACCGGCAAAGAAATATTTTCTTCCGTCAAGGAAATCAATAGCGGTTTTTTGAGGTACATTATACACAATGATCTTTTGCTGGCGACCGGTTTGTATCAATGACAATGTTCGCAATGAAGCAAAACCCAACAATGCAATTAATCCAAGCTTCAATCCCGTTTTTGATTTCTCCATCAGCCAGAAACTGAGCCCGGTTACAAAGACGATTAATAAAATGGTTTGTACAATACTTACCTGCAAACCATCCCACAGAGAAAAAGGCAGAGCTTCAATTTTTTCAATGTAGGTGTTCATCAGCCAGATGAGTCCCGACAACAATTTGCCAACAAGTAACGCAACCAGCGGAATGAATGATACAGTACAAAGCAGGATCTCTCCCAATACAATAATGCTGGATAAAGGCACGGCCACAAAATTTGTCAGCAGAAAATAATTGGGGAACTGATGGAAATGATAGATGCATAATGGCACTGTCAGTATTTGTGCAGCAATGGTAACAGCGTTCAGTTTCCATATAAAATCAAGCGGTTTGTTTTTAATATAAAACCAGTTATAAATGGGCCGCATAAAAATGATAATGCTCAGTACCGCTGCATACGATAACTGAAAACCTACATCCCAGAGCCAATAAGGGTTATAACAAAGCAACAGAAAAGCAGACAAAGCCATTGTGTTATAAATGGAAGTTTTCTTTGTCAGGTTTTCGCCAAGAACAATGCAGGTAAACATTAAGGCTGATCTCAGCACAGACGGTTGTGCACCGGCCAACAAACTGAATAGCCATAATCCGGCTATGATAAAAACGGGACGGAGCCATTTTATTTTCTTTCTTTTTTGCAGCGGTCTGAATACTTGTACCAGCAACCAGTAAATTAATCCAAGATGCAATCCGGAAATGGCAATGATATGCACTACACCGGTATTGGTATAGGATTGAACGAGAGTCTGGTCAAGATCATCTTTATATCCGATCAGTAATGCTTCGGCTAGGCCAAGCTCCTTTTCTCCTTTTATATTTTTTCTTAAAATGGTTAAAACTTTTTCACGGGTATTGTATAAAAACCTGTCCAGCCTTTTTTCTTTTTTGCCGGGCAATACCACAAACTCTTCAGGCTTGAGATAAACCTGGTGCGTAATCCCATGGAAAAGCGAATATCTTTTATAATCAAACCCGCCAGGGTTACCTGAATTTTTTATTTCCTGTAATGATTTTTTAAAAATAACCTTTGATCCGTAACCAAGTTGGGTGAGTGAGGAATCATTTTTAAAATAAAGAATGATTTTTCCCCGAACAGGAATCGGTTTTTCATTGTCAATTAAATAAGACACAGTGGCATTGGCCTTGACAGATTTTGTTTTTTCAACAGGTGGTTCATCCAGCGTAACAACAAGGGAATATTCTTTTTTATAATAATTACCCAGCCAGTTTTTATCATGGCGGATATCCTGATACCATGTCAATAATGCACCGGTGGAAACAAAAAGAATACTGACCGCAATCCCATTCAGAAAATTTAATCTGTACCGGTTGAAGAAAGGAATAAAAAAGAAGCAGAGAACAGTTATAATGCCAATCACCAACATGGTCCACCAAACTGTTTTACTGATCTGCAAATGCCACTGTACAACAATGCCGGCTATCATGGAAATTAATAGCCGGATAAAAGGAGCTTTTTTCCAAAAATGAACTCCATAGGAAAGCATAGTGAAAGTTACGTTGTATTTCCTCAAAACCCAATACTGCTTAACGAAATTTTATTTTTGTGTAATGTGTTTCATGAGAATGACCCGCTGGTTGTATCTTTAATGATCAATTATCAATTATGAGAAAATATTTGGTTTTTATTGTTTTATGTAAAGTTTCTGTTGTAAGCATAGCTCAAACAATAGAACAACTTGAATCAAAGAGAGTGAATCTTTCCAATGGCTGGAGCCTGACCCCGGTCGGAAAAAGTTTGCCATTAGGAGACCTGCCTCTGAACATGGCAGTATCTCCATCCAAAAAATTAATTGCGGGTACCAATAACGGGCAAAGTGTTCAATCCATTCAGCTGATCGATGTTAGGAATGGAAAAATCATTGATAATGTAATAACTCCTAAATCATGGTATGGACTAAAATTCAGCGGCGATGAAAAATATTTATATGCTTCCGGCGGAAATGACAACTGGATTCTGCAATATGCAGTAACGGGTAAAAAATTACTGTTAAAGGACAGCATCCGGCTCGGCCAGAAGTGGCCCGAAAAAATTTCTCCTGCGGGAATTGATATAGATGATGCAAAACATTTGCTGTATGTGGTTACCAAAGAAAACAATTCGCTGTACATTATTGATCTTGTTACAAAAATGTTCAGGCAGTTTGATTTGCCGGCCGAAGCTTATACCTGCCTGCTTTCGCCGGACAAAAAAAATCTTTATATCAGTTGCTGGGGTTGCGATAAAGTATTGGTATTTGACATAGAAGCCGAAAAGATCATTCATGAAATTGCAACAGGAGATAACCCCAACGAACTATGCCTGACACAAAAAGGCAACTATCTTTTTGTAGCCAATGGCAACGATAATTCTGTTTCGGTGATTAATATAAAGGAGAAGAAGGTAATAGAAACATTGAGTGCTTCACTGTATCCTGCTGCGCCCAGTGGCTCCACTTCAAACGGCCTTGCCTTAAGTACAGATGAAAAAACTTTGTATATCGCCAATGCTGATAATAATTGTCTGGCGGTATTTGATGTAAGCAAACCGGGTTACAGCAAGAGCAAAGGATTTATCCCGACAGGATGGTATCCTACCAATGTAAAAGTTGTCGGTTCAAAAATTTTTGTAACCAATGGCAAAGGCTTTTCTTCGCAGGCTAATCCTTACGGCCCCAACCCAATGCGCAGAAGAGAAGAAGTGATCTACCAGGGCGGAGATAAAAATAAACCGATTGATGTGCAGTATATCGCGGGTTTGTTTAAAGGAACGATGAGCATTATTGACGTACCTGCCGCAAAGCAATTAAGTATGTATTCGCAATTGGTCTATCGCAACACACCGTACAACAAAGAAAAAGAAATGATGGGCAATGGCGAAGCAGGGAATCCCATCCCGATGAAAGTGGGGGATCCTTCACCTATCAAATATGTTTTTTACATTATTAAAGAAAACCGTACATACGACCAGGTACTGGGGGATTTGAAAGAAGGTAACGGCGATCCGTCGTTGGTTTTATTTGGTGAAAAAATAACACCCAACCTGCACAAGCTGGTCAAAGAATTTGTTTTACTCGATAACTTTTATGCAGATGGAGAAGTAAGCGCAGATGGGCACAACTGGAGCATGGGTGCTTATGCCACAGATTACCTGGAGAAAACATGGCCCACCAATTACGGCAGTCGTGGCGGCAGTTATGATGCCGAGGGCATCCGGCCAATAGCCAACAATAAACTGTTCATCTGGGATCGGTGCAAACAAAAAAATATTTCTTACCGCACTTACGGGGAGTTTACCGATGCAAAAAGAACCGGCATTAAGTCATTGGAAGATCATTTTTCTACTTCTTATACCGGCTGGGACATGGCAGTTAGAGACACTACCCGTTTTTATCAATGGAAAAAAGAATTTGATTCATTACTAACTATTCATGCGGTGCCGCAATTCAATACGCTTCGTTTTGGAAACGATCATACAGAAGGATTGCGAAAAGAAAAACCAACGCCGTTTGCTCATGTAGCCGACAATGATCTTGCGGTAGGTTTATTTATTGAATACCTGAGCAAAAGTGCGATATGGAAAGAAAGTGCTGTCTTCATTCTTGAAGATGATGCACAGAATGGCCCTGACCATGTGGATGCACACCGCACCACCGCATATGTAGCGGGAGGATTTGTAAAAAGAGGTTTTGTAGATCATACCATGTATTCCACTTCATCCATGTTACGCACAATGGAGTTGATCCTCGGCCTTCCGCCGATGACACAGTATGATGCAGCGGCTGAACCCATGTGGAGGTGCTTTACTTCAACCCCCAATCTTATTCCTTTTACATCTGTTCCTTCCAATATTGATCTTAACCTGAAAAATATGGCGACGAATGAATGGCAGCGCCGCTCGGAAAAATTTGACCTGACAAAAGAAGATGCGATACCGGATATGGAATTC
>JAHEZF010000157.1 GCA_023251215.1 Sphingobacteriales bacterium
TTGCAGTAAAGAATTTTTATTATCTGCAATGCGATAGTCTCCGATTTTAAACAGTAAGTCTTTGCCGGCAACTTTCAGATTTTTCCCTTCTGCAAAGAGATTTTTCGGTTTGATCTTTTTTCCCGGCTCTATCAGAACACTGTCTGATGAAATGTTTTTTAACAGGGTTGTAACCTGGTTTTCGCCAATTGTTGTATTAATAGTGGTATTGTTTCCTCTGATATTTTTCAGGTCAATCACGGAGGTAAGCGTTTTTTTGTTCTGATCGACGGGTTGTGATATAAATTTTAGATCACCCTGTTTCCATTGCAGGCTGCTCAGTTGTATATTACCGGTGCTGTCATCTATCACTAATTCTTTAATTATCGCATTTTGAAGTATAGCGGCAATAGTTTTTTGCCGGTTATTAAATTGTATCTTATCTGCCAGCAGCCTGTTGTCATCATTGATGTAGTTTACATTGCTGAGTTCTATATTAAGATCCGGGGTTTTGATAACGCCATTTTTAAATTGTAATTGGTTTATTGAGTTTTGCAGGGAAGATATTTTCCTGGAACTGAATAGTGACCGGCTTTTAAACGAGAGACTGGCATCAATTAATTGCAACTGAGTGTTACCTTTTAATGCAAGATTAATCTGGCCGTCCACAATATTTAGTTCATCCATTTCCATGATGCGGCTTATGCGGTTGAGCGCATCAAACATATTCTGCTTTTTTCTTTGAGGTCCGTTTTCTGCTACAGAGTAATTGATCAACGGATAGTATAATGTTGCTTTTTCAGCTTTGAAATGATGGTTGAACAAAAGATCTTCCCATGACAGACCTTTTAATTCAAAAGAGGGCACACTGAAGCTATTAATTGTTTTCCCGGATTTGAGTTGTTTCAGGTTAAAGTTGCTGAGATATATTCTTTCATTATTAAAAAGAATACTGTCAAACTGCATTGCATAAGAGCTATCACGCAGGAAGTTTTCGTAATTACGGATAGCCATAATAAAGCTTTTAATTTTTAGTGGCCGGGATGCTTCTTTGTCAACGCTCAACCCCTGCATCTCGAAATTATTGTGGTCAGATGAAAAGGAGTTTGGTTTACCATTATTTATTGTAATGATATTAAAAGATGCGTTGTTGACTATTACAAAATTTAATTGCATATCGCCGGTAAGCTGCTGGATGATCTTATCTAACTTAGGGACTGCCCGGTTGTTTCCATTCTTTTTCTTCAACTCAACTGTCAGGTCAAACCGTGGGTTTACACAGTACACTGAATCGGCCTTGATAACATCATGCCGGTAGAGTGTATCAAAATCAATATTGGTCATTAATAAAGCATCAAAGAAAACATTAAATGATGCTGCAGAGCTGTCACCTTTAGTTGCAGCAACGGTACAACTGTCAAACTCAACCAGTTTTTTACGTTCATTAATACGGAAACGACTGAAACTTAGCCGATGCCTTCCATCGGGAAAGAGAATATTCTGGTTGCGGGTACGCAACACTATATTGTCGCCGAATAAAAATTTTCTTTTTCCGGTTGAACTGGTACTGTCAACCTGGAAATTGTCAATATGAAAGAAAAGATTCGTAATGGTCACAGACTGTTGACCGGGATCGAATTTATTTGCCAGCGTAAACCTTGCATTGTTGATTTCAAAGCGTTTTACCTGCAACAGCTTCAAGGCTTCCTGGATTGACTTATACACTCTGCCCATTTCCTCCGGCAGGGAAGCAACATTCTTTTTTTTGTCGCTCTTGTCCGCTTCTTTTAATTGGGTTACCAGTATATCGGGGTCAATCAATAAAAGTGAATCAATCAGGATCTGTTTTTTAAAAATAATTGGTAAGAGTGCCTGTACTTTGAGTTCTATTTTGTCAACACTAAAACGGTAAGCGATGGGTCCTGTTAACGTATCCGTAGTATAAAAAACAGCTTTTTCCAGCTCCATGTTTTTGCTGAGATACCCGAACTTGAATTTTTCCACTTTCAGTTTCAGCTTTCCGTGAGATTTGGATTCCACCAAATTCTCCAGTAGATCTTTAGCATGAGCCTTGAGCCAAAAATGAAAAGCAACCAGCAATACAATGAGTGTTCCCAGGGTAATGCCGGCGATCTTCAGAAGTTTTTTAGTTATCCATTTTATTGTCAAGGTGCGGAATACATTTATTGATGGATGAATTTAACAAAATATGATTTGTTATGAAAATTAAAGCCCCGGTTATTACGGGGCTTATGCAAATATCTGCATTTTCAACTAATGTTTGAACCGGGATCCACGGGATTTTCAGGTTTCAGTAAATGTAATTTTCCATTGCTGTCTTCAGCGGTTAATACCATTCCCTGGCTTTCGATGCCTTTCATTTTGCGGGCTGCAAGATTGCTAACCACAATCACCTGTTTGCCCACAACCTCCTCAGGTTTGTAATATAAAGCAATGCCGGAGACAATTGTTCTTTTCTCAGTACCTAAATCAACTTCCAGTTTCAACAATTTATCAGTCTTTTCAACTTTTTCGCAGGCAGTTACTGTACCGGCTTTCAGTTCCAGTTTGGCGAAATCATCGTACTGAATCTGAGGCTTGAGGCCTGAGGTCTGATGTCCGACTTCTGATTTCTGACTTTGTTCTTCTGTCTTCATAATTCCTGATTTTAATTTTTCAATTTGTAAACTTATCTCTGCATCTTCAATTTTTCTGAATAATAATTGCGGTTCCCTTAAACTATAACCCACACTCAGCAGTTTTATTTTGCCGGCATTTTGCCAATCAAGCATTTTATCCATCACTTTCATCATATGCAGCATCTTCCTGGCGGTATTGGGTAAAAATGGATTTATAAGTACAGCAAGGTTTGCCGTTAATTGCAGACAGAGATGTAAACAATTGTCAATACTTTTTTGTGTGGCCCCCTCCAAATCTCCCCCTTCAGGGGAGGCATTCGAAGACTCTAATTTTTTGGCTACGATCCATGGCTCTTTCTTCTGCATGTACTTATTACCCTTATCTGAAAGCATCATTACTTCAAACAATGCATCACGAAATTTAAACTCCTCAATTGAATGTTGAATATTGAGTGTTGAGTGTTGAATATTTTCAACTAATATTTTATCAGTATCATCCAAAATGGAATCGTGCAGCTTAGGAACTTTACCTCCACACAACTTATGCATCAACACCCAGGTTCTGTTCACAAAGTTTCCAAAATTGTTTACCAGCTCACTGTTATTCCTTTCCTGGAAATCTTTCCAGGTAAAATCATTGTCTTTGGTTTCAGGTGCGTTGGCGCAAAGCACATATCGCAGCACATCTTCACAACCCGGAAAATCTTTTATATACTCATGAACCCATATGGCCCAGTTGCGTGAAGTGGAAACTTTATCGCCTTCAATATTCAAAAATTCATTGGCGGGTACATTATCGGGCAATACAAAACCACCGTGTGCCTTCAGCATCGCCGGAAAAATGATACAATGAAAAACAATATTGTCTTTGCCGATAAAATGTACAAGTTTTGTGTCTTCTTTACACCAGTAATCAGCCCATTTGTCTGTCAGTTCTTTTGTAGCGCTGATGTAACCGATAGGTGCATCAAACCACACATACAAAACTTTTCCTTCTGCATCGGGCAGCGGGACTTTTATACCCCAGTTACTGTCTCTTGTCATTGCCCTGCTCTGCAAACCATTATCCAGCCAGCTTTTGCACTGACCAAATACATTGTTCTTCCATTCCTTATGTTCTTCCAGTATCCATTGCTTTAACCAGGGTTCATAATTCTGCAATGGAAAATACCAATGCCTGGTTTTTTTCTTCACCGGCACGGCATCGCTTAATGTGCTGCGGGGATTGATGAGCTGTTCGGGGCTTAACGAAGAACCACATTTTTCACACTGATCGCCATAAGCATTTGGACTGGCACAAACGGGACAGGTGCCAACAATATACCGGTCTGCTAAAAAAGTTTTTGCTTTCTCATCGTAATATTGTTCAGTTTCTTTTTCTTCAAATAAACCATCGTTGTATAATTTAGTAAAGAAAGCGGCTGCTGTTTCATGATGCACTTTGCCGGACGTTCTTGAATAGATGTCGAACGAAATACCCATCTGTTCAAAACTTTCTTTGATCATTCCATGATATTTATCCACCACCTGCTGCGGCGAAACAGCTTCTTTCATAGCCCGGATCGTAATGGGAACGCCATGTTCGTCGCTGCCACAAACAAATTTTACATCTTTTTTCTGTGCCCGCAGGTAGCGGACATAAACATCAGATGGTATGTAGCAGCCGGCCAGGTGGCCGATATGCAGTGGACCATTGGCATAAGGCAATGCGGCTGTTACTAAATATCGTTTACCCCCATCCCCTAAAGGGGTGTTAGTATCTTGATCAATGCTTTTGCTTGTCACACTTAATAAAATTTAAACAAATAGCGTAGCTTATTACTCCCCTGTTCTTATTAGTCATTACTGATTGTAATGATTGATTTTATTTCCCCTTCTGGGGGTTAGGGGGCTTGCAAAAATACCTTTCTTGAAGCCAACACCCAAAATGACCAATTTCTGATAACTTAGCCCCAATATTAAATATTTTATGATCAAAATTCCTCCCTATTTACAAAAAGGCGATACCATTGGATTAGTCTGCCCTGCCGGCTACATGGCAACAGATAAAATTCAGATATGCATCAATACATTGCAGGAGTGGGGCTACCAGGTAAAAATTGGAAAAACTGTTTGTAGCAATTCAGGAAACTATTTTTCCGGAACAGATGAAGAAAGGCTTGCCGATTTTCAGCAAATGCTGGATGATGATGAAGTGAAAGCAGTGCTATGTGCAAGAGGCGGTTATGGTATGACCCGCATTATTGACTGTATTGATTTTAAAAAATTCAAGAAACAACCCAAATGGATAATCGG
>JAHEZF010000018.1 GCA_023251215.1 Sphingobacteriales bacterium
CCAATCAGCAGGTTGATACTCTCAGTTTTTCGCTGGAGGGGTATCATAAGGAAAAAATGGTTGTAAATGCAGAGCATTATGTAAGTGTTAAATTAAAATTATTACCCTCTTTTGTGACAACTGTTCGCAAGGATAAACTGGTATCTCTGACTAAAAATCTTGAAAAAGTTGAACAAAAAACCTGGTTTACCGGGGAAGAAACTTATGCTTCCCTGGTGGAGAATCGTTTTTTGGGGACTAAAAGATTCCCCAGCACGGGTATATCATTGAATATTGACCGGGCTTCTTATAGTAATATCCGGCGTTTTATTACACTCAATACTTTTGTGCCACCTGATGCTGTAAGAATTGAAGAAATGTTGAATTATTTTAATCTTAACTATAATGAGCCTGCTGACGAAAATGTTTTCAATATTAAAACAGCGCTAAGTTCCTGTCCCTGGAATTCCGATAACCAGTTATTCTATATTAACCTTTCTGCCAAAAAAATAAATCTGGATACCCTGCCGCCCAGCCAACTTGTTTTTTTGATTGATGTATCCGGCTCAATGGATATGACCAACCGGTTACCTTTACTTAAATCAGCTTTTCGTTTACTGGTGAATAACCTGCGTGATAAGGATTCAGTAGCGATTGTTGCATATGGAGGAACTGTAGGTGTAATGTTAAATACTACCAGCGGGGGAGAAAAAGAAAAAATATTACATGCCATTGATGAACTTACACCAGGAGGATCTACACCTGGTGAATCAGGTATCCGGCTGGCGTATAGTGTAGCCAGGAATCATTTTATTAAAGAAGGAAACAACCGTATCATTCTGGCCACAGATGGTGATTTTAATGTGGGCATGAAAACGGAAACGGAACTGGATGAACTGATCTCGGGGCAGCGGGAGTCGGGAATATATCTCACCTGCCTGGGAGTAGGGATGGGAAATTATAAGGACTCAAAAATCCAGACACTGGCTGAAAGAGGCAATGGTAACTTTGCTTACCTCGATAATTTTAAAGAAGCAGAAAAAGTTTTACTGAAGGAATTCACTCAAACGCTGTACGCCGTTGCCAATGATACTTATATGAACATACAATTCAATCCTGAATATGTAAAGGAATATCGCCTGATAGGGTTTGATAATAAAATAGGGGCCCTGAATGATTCAATGGCTGTAATTGAAGGCGGTGAGATTGGTTCCGGACATTCTATGATAGCACTCTTTGAAATAATACCTACTGAAATAAACAAAGGCGCTGTAAAGGATGATTTTACAATCGGTAATTTTGCTGATATAAAACTTGAATTCCGGTATCCGAATGATACCCTGCAATGCCACATGGATCATACGAGCCAGTTCAAATACATTCCTTTTAACGAACTTGAAAAAACGTACCGTTTTTCTGCTGCAGTGGCAATGTTTGGAGCCATGTTACGGTTTTCGCCATATTACAAAAATGTAAGCTGGAATGATATTATCTCACTTGCGGGGGAAGCATCGAGCAACAATGACCTTCTTCAGAAAGAATTTATAACCCTGGTACAACAGGCTAAAGCTTTATATTCAAAAGTTAAAAAGAAAAAAGGCGGCCTGGCGCAATAGTAACTTTCAGGAAAACATTTCTTTTATTTTGTCAAAGAAATTTTTCTCATTCTTATCAGGCTGTGGTTTGAAATTGGACGAATGACTTAATTTATCCAGCATTGCTTTTTCTTCCGGGCTGAGATGCTGCGGGGTCCATACATTCACATGTATCAATTGGTCGCCTTTTTCATAAGAGTTTACTGCAGGAAATCCCTTGCCTTTCAGCCGGAATATTTTTCCGCTTTGTGTGCCCGCAGGAATTTTAATTTTTGCTCTTCCATCAACTGTGGGAACTTCAGCCTGTATGCCAAAAACAGCATCGGTAAATGATAAATGCAGTTCATAAGCCACATTCAATCCTTCCCGGTGCAGTTCTTTATGCGGTTCTTCTTCAATCAAAATGATCAGATCACCGGGCATGCCTCCTCTTTCTCCTGCATTTCCCTTTCCATTTATATTCAGTTGCATGCCTTCCTGAACACCTGCGGGAATATCAATGCTTACTGCTTCTTCACCATATAATTTCCCTTCGCCCCGGCAGGCTCCGCATTTAGATGTCACGGTCGTTCCTTCACCATTACAAGTTGGGCAGGTAGTTACAGTTTGCATCTGGCCGAGGAAAGTATTTTGTACTCTTCGTACCTGGCCGCTGCCACCGCATGTATTACATGTTTGAATACTGCCTTTGTCTTTTGCTCCATTGCCCCCGCAGGTAGTACATACAACGTATTTCTTTACTTTGATATTTTTGGTAATACCTTTGGCAATTTCTTCATAAGTAAGTTTGAGTTTGATACGAAGGTTGCTTCCTCTTATTCCCCTGCTGCGTTGACCGCCACGACTACGCTGGCCACCTCCAAAAAAATTTCCAAAAAGATCGTCGCCAAAAATATCGCCAAACTGGCTAAAGATATCTTCCATCTTCATGCCGCCACTGCTGAACCCACCCCGGCCATTACCGCTTACGCCGGCATGACCATACCGGTCATATTGAGCTTTCTTATCAGTATCACTAAGCACCTCGTATGCTTCGGCTGCTTCCTTAAATTTTTCTTCGGCTGATTTATTACCCGGGTTGCGGTCAGGATGATACTGCATAGCTACCTTACGGTATGCTTTTTTAATTTCATCTGCCGATGAGTTTTTTCCAACTCCTAATATTTCGTAAAAATCTCTTTTAGCCATATAACATTATTTGCCAACAACAACTTTTGCGTGACGGATAATCTTTTCATTCAGGTAATATCCTTTCATTATTTCATCTGTTATTTTGTTTTTTAATTCTTCTGTTGTTGCCGGAATTTCAGTAATAGCATCATGAAGGTCGGGATTAAAATCCTGGTTGATGGTTTCCATGGCTTTCAATCCCCATGCCTGTAAGTTATTGCGAAGTTTATTAAACACCAGCATTACCCCTTCTTTTATCTCGTTCACATCAGTGCTTGATTCCATTTGTTTTTGTGCCCTGTCGCAATCATCCAATACATCCAGCAAATCAGTGATCACTTCTTTACCGGCTGTTTGAATTAATTCAATCCGTTCTTTAGCATTGCGTCTTTTAAAGTTTTCAAATTCTGCCACTTTTCTCAGATATTTATCTCTGGATTCTTCCAGTTCTGTCTTCAGTTTTTCTATTTCTGATTCTTCGCCAACTGGTTCGTTCAGGTGAGAAGTGCCGCTGAGGTTTTCATCCGTATTGATGTTAATTCCCATATTGTTTTCCGGGTTTTTGTCGTGTTGTTCTTTCATGTCTTTTTCTGCCATTTTTTACAAATTGATTGCAAAGGTAAGGTTGTCAAGAATATTGCCAATCTGTTTGTAAGTAGTCAAGTGGCATAGTTTGTCTTATGGGATGCATTTGATGCGACAAATTGTCCCGGTTTACTCGTGCCCTCTGAAACGGTTGCTGCCGTAGTTACTCATGATTTATAATTAGCTTGCTGCCCTTTATGAATAGAGTTTATTTAAAAAGAAAGATAACTAATCGTATTGCCAGCGGTCATCCCTGGATATTTAATAATGAAGTAGAGAAAGTGGAAGCTGAAATTAATGCAGGTGAAACAGTTGAAGTATTTACTCATGATAAAAAATTTGTTGGCAAAGGCTATATCAATCCCAAATCACAGATACTGGTTCGTTTGTTGACAAGGGAAAAGAAAGAAGATATAAATGAACAATTTTTTTTCAACCGTCTTGTGCAGTGCCGGGAGTACAGGAAAAAGCTTGGTTATATTGAGAATTGCCGCCTTGTTTTTGGCGAAGCAGATTCTTTACCACAGCTTATTGTTGACAAGTTCAATGATTATTTCGTAATTCAAACTCTTAGCCTTGGCATTGACAGATGGAAACCGGCAATTGTAAAAGCTTTGAATGAGATTTTTAACCCCAAAGGAATTTATGAACGAAATGATGTTCCGGTGAGAGAAATGGAGGGGCTGCCTCAACAAAAGGGTTTTTTGTCAGATCCTTTTAATACACAAATAACCATTAATGAAAATGGCCTTCAATTCTATGTTGATATTGAGAATGGACAGAAGACGAGTTATTTTCTTGATCAGCAGGATAACCGGAGATCTATTCAGCATATTGTAAAAGATGCTGAAGTACTCGGTTCATTTAGTTATACAGGTAGTTTTGAAATTCATGCAGCAAAATACGGGGCAAAATCTGTACTGGGGCTTGATATTTCAAATAGTGCTGTACAACAGGCAATGCGAAATGCTGAGCTTAATGGAGTACAGGATATATGCCGGTTTGAAACGGCCAACGCTTTTGATGTGCTGAAACAATGGGCTAAGGAAGGAAAACAATATGATGTGGTGATGTTGGATCCGCCGGCTTTTACAAAAAGCAGGGAAACAATTCAAAATGCAATTACAGGCTATAAAGAAATCAATCTTCGTGGAATGAAACTGACAAAGCCCGGAGGTTTCCTGGTCACATCTTCATGTACTAGTTTAGTAAGCCCGGAATTATTTCTGCAAATAATAGATATGGCTGCAAAAGATGCGAGAAGAAAAATAAGACAGGTAACATTTCAAACTCAATCGCCAGATCATCCGGTCATCAGGGGAATAGACAATACCCATTATCTTAAATTCCTGATCGTACAGGTACAATAGGAATTTTTCCTGAACTATAAAGCATTAAAATATTATCGGGTAACCTGGAATTTTCCTGACTCAAGGATCTTTCCGCTTTGATTTCTGAGATGGTAAATATAAATGCCGCGGTTAAAATCAGCCAGGTCAATAGTAACTTTCATTGTTACATTCTGAGATTCATACATTTTTTTTCCAAGAAAATTATATACCTGGATCGAAAGCCCTTTTTCGTAAGCTTTTTGCAAATCAAATGTGATATAAAAAGTAGCGGGGTTTGGATATAAATTAATAATTCTGGCAACGGCATCCGTATTGGGGTTGTTCCGGGAGGATTGGCCCTGAGAATGGATGGCTGTCAGTAGAATAATGGATAATATGGGTAAAATTCGCCTCAACGAAACAAATTTACTTTTATTATTCGAAAAGTAGGCCGTTTTTTTTATATGTGCAACGTAAAAACCCTATAAAATCAAAAATACTCTAAATCAAGGCTTTAGCAATTTAACAAATAAGGGATTTAACCTAAGTTTCAGGTTAGAGTTATCAGTACTTCCCGGATAGCATTGAAATCAGGTATCTCTCCTGCATTTTCAAGTACCTCGATATAGCGTATAATACCATTCTTGTCAAGCAGGAAGGCAGATCGTTTGGAAACACCTTTCATGCCATACCCGAAAACTTCATAAATGGAATCATAGGCTCTTGAAACATCCTTATTAAAATCACTGAGTAAAGAAAAATTCAGTTTTTGTTCCTCTTTGTACTTTGCAAGAGTATAAAGGGAATCAACGGATATACCCAACACTTTCGCATTGGCATTATTGTACCAGGCAATATTGTCACGCACAGAACATAATTCTTTTGTGCAGGTACTGGTGAAAGCCAGTGGAAAGAATAACAACAATACATTCTGACCCCCGAGATCAGTAAGAGATACTTGTTTTTTTTCAGTATCATATAATGTAAAATCGGGGGCAGCCTTTCCAACTTCAATTTTCATCTTTGCTATAATTTATGTGAATAAAATAAGAATGATTTATTCATTCTTTCTTCTACCTTCAAAGAAACAAAGAACTTTCGGAAAGGTCATTATCTAATGGATTTTTTACCAAACTAACTTTTTTATGAAAAAGACACTTACTGAATTTATCGGCACTTTTTTCCTTGTAATGGGAGCAGCCTTAGGGGGTGGAATTGGAGCGGCACTGGCACTAATGGTTATGATTTATGCAGGTGGACATATTTCCGGAGCACATTATAATCCGGCTGTATCATTAGCGGTCTGGATAAGGGGAAGATTAAGCCTCGGCGATATGATTGGTTACTGGATGAGCCAGGTAGCGGGGGCATTAGCAGCAGCGTTAGTGGTAGTTTATTTTTTTGAAAAAGAAGGCTCCGGCTGTGCTATTCCTGACGAGGGAATAATAAAAGGCCTAATAGCCGAGTTGTTAGGAACATTTGCTCTTGCATATGTAGTGTTGAATGTTGCTACAGCAAAAGGAACAGCCGGAAATAGCTTTTATGGTCTTGCTATTGGTGGTACAGTGTTAGTCATGGCATTGATAATCGGGAAATATTCCGGAGGAGCTTATAACCCGGCAGTGGCAATAGGATTAAGCTTGCAAAAAGCATTTTGCTGGGGACAGATTTGGATTTACTTAGTGGGTTGTTTTGGAGGTGGTTTGCTTGCAGGGTTAGTTTTTAATTTGAATAACCCGGATGATAAATAAGCAGGAAAAAAATTTTATCAAACCCTGACTGTTTTCCGGAACTACTTTGTTTTAGAAACGTGGGCACAGAATGGAATTGATCGTTGATTTATCAAGACGACTAATGAAACCAATATAAGAAACAGATAGTTCAATTCCGCCACGACCATAACTGGAAGGTTTCAGTTTGGAAATGTTAACATCATAGCTTATAGCTACAGAAAAAGGAGAATAATCGATTTTTATAACAGGTATTAAAGCATCATTCCATCTTAAAAGAGCACCCGCATGTACCGTATATACCGGGTGATCCGGGTCCCCACCTAATTTTAAACCATACATGGCTCCGGCAATAGTTTCATGAAAGCCTCCCTGAATAGTTTGATCGGCCTGGATGGTCAAATAGGCAAAATCGGTTACAGCAAACTTCAAACCTGCTGAGAACACCCATTTTGGAAATACTTCAATATTAGCATTACTATAAAAAGAATTGCGGGGCTTGTTAAAATGATGATAAGCTGCACCCAGGAAAAAATTATTATTTGGGTCGGCATTCAGGTTAGAATTAAAACTCATACCCACACTTCCATCCATATAAGTATATTGTGGCTGAGTCAGGATTTCACCATCGCCGCCTCCATCAAATTGGGTGTTGGTAGTCATCTTCGACCGGTCAAACCTTCTTTGTACTACTCCACCCATAAATCCCATTGATAAATACCGGTTATGATCAGCGCTGAGAGATTTGTGATAATTCAATGCAGGCAAAATATGTGTAGAAGTCCAGCCAATAGTCCCGGCTTTATCATACAACAACTCGATACCGGTAGTTACAAAATCATCGCCTTTACCAATTGGCATTTTGTATTCTGCATTTAAGGAGCCGGTTTTATAGGCATCTGTAACGCTATTCCATTGATCCCGGTAAACAGCCTGCACTCTTATATCGCCAGTATATATACCTGCCAGTGATGGATTGCGCCATAAGGGTGCTTCAAAGAATTGGGATAAATGAATATCCTGGGAAGAAGCTATTAGCTGTGATCCGCCTGATGCGGATACAAGTAGTATAATGATCTTTATAGTTTGATTCAATTTCATTTTATAAAATCAATGCTATATTTCCATTCAGCCTGATGATATCACCATTGTCACAAAATACTTCCACCTGGTAAACATAAACATCAGACAGTGGTTTTTTACCTTTATAAGTTCCATCCCAGCCGGATAAAGCATCATTAACCGGGAAATCTCTTTTTTCAAACACTACCTCGCCCCAACGGTTAAAAATGCGGAGCAGTTTAACTCTGTCAAGCCCTTTGCCTCTTGGATAAAAAACATCATTGCTTCCGTCGCCATTTGGTGAAAATGTATTTGGTACAAAAAGATTGGCATTCTTACAGATTGCAATTACTTCAACGGAAGCTATATTGGAACAACCATTATTATCTGTAAAATAAACCTGGTAGATAGTATTGAATTTTGGTCCTGCATCCGGCGAGGGACAGTTGGTACAACTAAGACCTTGTGATGGCGACCATAGCCACCTTAATGTATTGGGTGAGTAAGTAGCCGGAATAGTAACAGGAAATCCTGACTGTACAGTCATTTGCCCGGGCATAGTGGCTACCGGTAATGGATTAACAATTATATTTTGTGTGGTTGTGTCTTTACATCCTGTACTGTTAGTGGCAATGGTAGTAATGGTAAAATTTCCTACAGTATTATAGGTTTGTGCTCCGGGGTTTTGTTGTGTTGAATTATTACCATTGGGAAAATTCCAGAACCACGTTACTACAGATGTATCAGGTTGCAGGAAAAGGCCTGAATTAACAAGAGATGAATTAACGCAAACCACTGAATCGCCGCCAATATCAATCATTGGTCGTTGCACTACTTTTATTATATTGGGTTTTATCAGGGTATCAAGGCAACCTCTCTGTGTTTGTACTATCAGTTGAACATTATAATTACCGGGAGCAGTATATTGATGAATTGGATTTTGTTGAACCGAGTTTCCTCCATCGCCAAAATTCCAGTTATAATTGCTGATGGGGTCATTAAATGTTGTTGAATCTGTAAAGTTGACTGCTCCTGCATCGCAAAACAGGTTTTTATCCAGGCCAAATTTTGCCGATACCCCAATAACAAACACTGTATCAAATCCTGTAACAGGAACATAACATCCAACTGGATCCTGCATAATAAGTTTTGGCAAAAAGGTTCCGAATGAATTGTAAATATGATTAATTGAAGGAGTGGATGTTATCAGAGTTGTGCCATCTCCAAAATCCCAGAAATAATTACTCATTGGACCCGGGCTAAAAGCAGAAAATGTTGCTGCAAGTGGTTTACAGCCATTTAAAGGGAGGTAGGTAATATTGGCGCCAACAGTATCATAAACAGTAACTATTTTAGATAAAGAATCTTTACATCCACCGGGGCTTGTTGCAATTAATTTAATATTATATACTCCCGGTGCAGAAAAAAAATGAATTGGATTATTGACAGTGGAGGTACTGCCTGATCCAAAATCCCAAAGCACTGAAGAATAATATGTTGAAGTATTGGTAAACTGCACCTGTAACGGAATGCAGGAACTGGCCGTATCACTGATAGTGAAATCTGCATCTGGATTGTCAACACGGATATAAAGATTTTTTGTTAATGAATCTCTGCAGCCATACATATCCTGGATGACAAGTTTTACATCATAAAAGCCAGTTAAGGCGTAACTGTGTACAGGAGAGGTGACAATAGAAGTATTGCCATCGCCAAAATTCCAGGTACTGGAAAAACTGATAGCGTTGGAGGTATTGGTAAAATTGACATTGGCGCCCGGGCAACTTAATGTGTCGGCTGATACAAAGTCGGGAACAGGATCTGTTACATTAATAAGATTATTTATTGTAAGACTGTCACTGCATCCTGCTGCATCTGTAATTATCAATTTTACTGTGTAGGCTCCAGGTGTAATATATGTGTGTTGAAATGGCGGGCCGGAAAAAATTTGAACAGTTCCATCGCCAAAATTCCATTGCCAGTTTACAATAGTGTTTATCCCGTCGTTGGTAGAAAGATCATTGAATGTGGTGGTCAGACCTGCACAACCGGCAACATTGGTTGCATTGAAATTAGCAATCGGTCCATTGATGCGTATATAATTTAATTTAATGGCAGAATCACGGCAACCATTTATATCTGTAGTAACAAGCAGAACAGTATATGTACCCGAGGCAGCATAAGTATGGCCAATAGCTGTAACAGCGGTATTCTGTTGCTGGCCATCTCCAAAGTCCCAATAAAAATTTGTAATGTCAGATAACAGAATACTACTGGCAGTAAATGTGATGAAAGTTGGTTTGCAGGCAGTAGTTTGACTAGCTGAAAAATCAGGATTAGTATTAATAGCACTAACCATATGGGTAATAGAATGTGTACAGGCACCATTGGTAACTGTGAGGATAACATTATACATACCTAATGAAGGAAATGTATGCAATGGGTTTTGTGCAGTAGAAGTTGTACCGTCGCCAAAATCCCAAAGCCATGTCAGAGGGCCAATTGATAGATCGGTAAACTGAAATTGTGTTCTTAGAGAACAATTAGCTGCAGAATTAAATTGAGCAACCGGCGGCAGTATATTTATATAATTTATCCTTGTGATCGTATCGGCGCATCCATTATTGAAAGCAATAAGCGTAACATTATAAGTTCCGGGTAGCAAATAAAAGTGCGATGGATTTTGGAGTGTAGCACTTCCTCCATCACCAAAATCCCAGATCCATTGGTCAGCAGGTACAGAAAGATCGGTGAATTGTACCATTTGGAAAGCACATTGTGGAATAGGTGAAGCAGAAAAATTTGCCACAGGTTTAGTACCCACTTTAACTGCCTGGGGTATAGTCAGCGTATCAGTGCATCCTGAACTGGTAGTAATAATAAGTGTAATTGTATAAGTGCCCTGTGCAATATAAGTATGAGTTGGGTTTTGTAAACTAGAAGTTCCCCCATCGCCAAAATTCCACAGGTAAGAAGTAACTACATCAAGGGAATTAATATTAGCTACCGGCATGATGGTATAAGGAATACAGCCCTGGGTCGGCAACCCGGGAATTGAAATTATAGCCCTTCGTATTTTAATGAAGTTGGGTTTAATGATAGTGTCAGTACATCCAAAACTATTTGTTGCGATCAGTGTTACGGTAAAGTTGCCGTAATTAATATATGTATGAGATGGGTTCTGTAACGTAGAAGTTCCGCCATCACCAAAATTCCATTGCCAGCCAACAGCACCTCCTGAAGAAAGGTCCTGGAAATTTGTAGTCAGTGGCGGTTCGCATTTTACTGTATCCGGCGAAGTAAAATCAGCAACAGGCAATGGATTTACAGTAATTGAATTCGAAGCGGAATCGCTGCAATAAGCATAAGTATTGTAAAGCATTACTGTATAAATCCCGGGAGTAATGTAAATATGTGTCGCCGTGTTAACATTAGTTGAGGTTCCGCCATCGCCAAATGTCCAGAGTGTACTTGCAGGGCCCGGAAAAGAAGTATTAGTAAAAGT
The DNA here is from genome assembly GCA_023251215.1 of Sphingobacteriales bacterium. Lineage (GTDB taxonomy): Bacteria > Bacteroidota > Bacteroidia > Chitinophagales > Chitinophagaceae > JAHEZF01. Next base: position 10,958 of record JAHEZF010000018.1, read on the forward strand.
TGCTGGCTGGTTGACGCAAATACTGGAAGGGCCGACAAACGAAGTTGTAATGCCCCCAATAAGAACATTACTGCTTGCAGTATCCATGCAACCATTGCTGCTGGTAATAATTAAAGTCACAGTAAAACTTCCGCTGGTTACGTAAGTATGTATTGGATTTTGAAGAGTGGAAGTATTTCCATCTCCAAACATCCATAAATAAGAGAGCACACCAGGGCCGGTAGAAGTATCAGTGAAAGAAATATCAGCAGGAGGACGACAAACAGTCGGCAGCGTATGGGTAAATCCGGCATTGATACCAGAAAAAACAGTAATATAATTAGCACGGGTAAATGTCCGGGTGCATCCTTTATCATTGGTTACTCTCAGAGTCACTGTAAAAGATCCGGCTGTGTTATAAATTACCGATGGATTTTGCAATGTTGAAGTCTGGCCATTACCAAAATCCCATTGCCAGCTTATGTTCGTAGTACCTGCCGCTGCTGATGATAAATCAGTAAACTGAACAAATACCGGAAGACAACCTGAAACGGGATTAGCAGAAAAATTTACAGTTGGTGCGTCATAAACATTTATGTATTGTGTACGGGTCAAAGTGTTAGAGCCATTAGCATTAGTTACTGTTAACCTCACTGTATAAGATCCGGGAGTAAAATAAGTTGCTACTGGATTCCGCAGAGTAGATGTGTTTCCATTTCCAAAGTCCCAGGACCAGGATGTAGGATTGCCTGTTGACAGATCCTGGAAGTTAACTACAACGGGAGAACACCCCGACAAAGGTGAGCCTGTGAAATTAGCAACAGGAACCTGTCCGAAAGCAGTTATGTTTGTAACGGTTATGAAAATGGATAAAAATGCCAGTTTAACAAGGGTATAGTTCAACTTACACCTCAAAGCACAAATTGGTTTTTTGGTTATATACTAACGGTTTACCGTCACAAAAATTATCCTACATGGGTTGTAAGCCTTGTTTACTAACTAATTAGCTTTTTCAGGAATGGGACTTAGATATGAAATTTGCCTTATTATTGTACTTTCAGAGGGTTATCAAGCTGATTTAAGACAGGAATATGGAGATTTCGTTTAAAAAAAAGGTACAAACAGATTAAACAGGTTTTTTATAGTTTATCTAAACGCATCGTCTTTGTTTCCGAACCAATTACCTGGGTGGCTACCACAAAGGTCCATCCACTATTATCTATATGCCAGCTTCCATTGATCAATATAAGTGGTTGAAGGGCATTGGGGAAATTGGCCCAGGTGGTCATGGTTGAAGAACTTCCATCCCAGGTTCCGGTTTTTTGTACGAAACCATTTAAAATTGCATCAACAGTTTTATTGCTGTAGTATTTAAACCTGTAGCCGTCAAAGTCAGACGTGATATTAGAACCATTTTGCGTAAAACTCGTAATAGCCCACTGTCCGTTTACCATTGCCTGAATAACCAGGTCTTCCTGGATACTTTGGGCAGTTTTTTTGCAACCACAAAATAAAATTATTGCAGAAAGAAATGGAAAAATTTTTTTCATATTTTGCTTTGGATGAAGCTACAAGATAAACATATCTGCCATTTTATCCAATAGGTAAATTACGCAAAAATCAGATGGAAAAAATTCATGTCCAATTCATTAGTTGAGGTTGCTTTTAACTATTGGTTATTATAAGCTGCTAACTAATTTCATAACTTCATCTGCCAACCAGTATTTATGAAAAAAATTTTTTGGATTTTATTTCCCAGTTTGCTTATTTCTTTAAGCAGTAAAGCCCAACAACCCGGTCAGGTCCTGACCCAATGGGCTGATCGTTCTCCTATTGAAAAAATTTACCTGCATCTTGACAAGGATAACTACCTGGCCGGTGAAACCATTTGGTTCAAAGCTTATCTGTATTCAGAGTTTCTGCCCGATACTGTCAGTACAACATTATATGCAGAATTACTGAATGCCTCTTCAACTATAATCTCCCTGAAAATTTTGCCGGTTTTTTTTGGTAATAGTATTTGGCAATTTGAGTTACCAGATTCTTTATCCACCGGGTTATACTTTATACGTTCTTATTCACCAACAATGCTTAACCAAAGCCCCGATTTTTTATATAAGAGGAGTGTTTTTATTTATGGTAAAAAGAGCAGGGCTGAGGGATTAGTAAAGCAAAAAGATAAAATGACCCGGCTTGAATTTTTCCCTGAAAGCGGGAATTTTATCAGCGGTTTTGGGAATACAATCGCATTTAAAGCCGCCGATGAAAATGGATTGCCCGCCTCTGTAAAAGGCGTTGTGAAAAACGACAGAGATGAAACAGTAACCGTATTTGAAAGTTATCATGATGGGATGGGTATGTTGGATATTGCCGCAAAGCCAAAGGAAAACTATTACGTTGTGCTCAACAATGATACATCCGGTAAGAAATACTTTTTGCCCGAACAAACAGAAAGGGGAATTGTGTTCAGGGTAATGGAAGAACCCAGAGGAAAATATTTCGAACTATTCCAGGATAAAGATGATTCTGTCTTCCGTGCAGCTTATATGATCGGGCAGATGCAGCATCATATTGTACTCAGGCAGGAATTTCCGCAGGGTTACGACAAGATAAAAGGAGTTATACAAACATCCGGCCTTTCTTCAGGCATAGTTCAGATAACTGTTTTTAATAAAGACAATCTTCCGCTGGCTGAACGGCTCATTTTTATTGATAACAAAGAATACATTCAACCAGCAGAATTGATATTGGATACTGTTGATTTTTCGGAAAGGTCAAAAAACCATTTCAGCGTATTATTAAAAGACACCGTGCAGGGAAGTTTTTCTGTTGCAGTAACTGATCCTGATTTTGACTTGTCGGCTACACGGGAAGAAAATATTTATTCCCGCCTCTTGCTTACATCCGACCTCAAAGGGTATGTTCACAACCCCGCATATTATTTTTCGGGCAATGATGATTCTGTAAAAAATGCACTTGACCTGCTGATGATGACCAATGGTTGGCGGCGATTCAGGTGGAATGATCTTTTAAATGGGCAGCTTCCCTCTGGTAATTATAAAGATCCCGGTTATATTGTTCTTGCGGGTAAAATAAACATTGAAGGCACCAGGAAATCTTTTGCTGACAGATCATTGATAATTTTTATTGAAGGCGCTGATTCATCACGGAGTATTCAAATGATAAATACAGATGGCCAGGGGTATTTCAGGGAAGATTCATTGGTATTTTTTGGTATGGCCCGTATTTTATTCAAAGA
>JAHEZF010000158.1 GCA_023251215.1 Sphingobacteriales bacterium
AACCATTCTGAACCCGGTAGCTGCTCCCCCACGAACCACAACTTATGTACTATCTGTTTATGATAACCGTGGCTGTCCCAAGCCGGGACTTGATACGGTATTGGTAATTGTTCAACCCAAGATAAAAGCATTTGCAGGTCACGATACTACCGTTGTAATGGGTCAGCCTCTTCATTTTAATGGAAGCGGAGGTGTTGGATATTCATGGAGTCCGCCAACAGGACTCAACAATACAGGCATTCACAACCCTATCGGCACATACGGTCCCGAAATTGACACGGTTCATTATAAATTAGTGGTAACTGACAATGCAGGTTGTGCCGATTCGGCTTTTGTTACCGTAATAGTTTTTAAAACCAATCCTTCTGTATTTGTTCCCACTGCCTTTACTCCCAATAATGACGGATTGAATGATGTCATCCGTCCCATTGCGGTAGGAATTAAAAAGATAAATTATTTCAGCATTTATAACCGCTGGGGCCAATTGCTGTTCACAACAACAGTTAATGGCCAGGGATGGGATGGAAAAGTTGCCGACAGGCCGCAGGGCACCGGCGTATTTGTCTGGATGGTCAGCGCCGTGGATTATTTAGATAAACCAATTTTCCGGAAAGGTACGGTGACGCTGATAAGATAAAGCCCCATCCCACGAACTGCGTTCCCAACCTTCTCTTCGCTTGGTTGCCCCAAAGGGGAAGGAGTAAATTTCAAATTCTTATCATCTATCTTAGCTGTTTCAGACTTCAGACATCTTATCTCATACTTCAGTACTATGTCAAAAATCGTTTTTATCACAGGAGCTACTGCAGGTTTTGGAAAAGCCTGTGCCGAAAAATTTGCAGCCCATGGTTATGACCTTATTTTAAATGGCAGAAGAACGGAAAGACTGCAGGAACTGGCCGATACACTGGAAAAAAAATATAATATAGCTGCCTTGCAACTTCCTTTTGATGTACAGGATGAAAAAGCAGTGTTTGAATCCATACAAAATATTCCGGCTGACTGGCAAAAAATTGATGTCCTTATTAATAATGCAGGACTGGCATTAGGCCGTGATTATTTTGAGGAAGCTGATCTTGGTGACTGGAATACCATGATTGATACTAATGTAAAAGGATTTCTTTATGTGGCGAAGGCTGTATCGCAACTCATGGTGAAAAACAAGCAGGGACATATCATCAATATAGGTTCGGTAGCGGGCAAAGAAGTTTATGAAAAAGGAAATGTGTATTGCGCTACCAAATATGCCGCTGATGCATTGAACCAGGCCATGCGGATAGATCTGCTCCGGCATCAAATCAAAGTTACAGCCATCAACCCCGGCGCTGCAGAAACTGAATTTTCAATAGTGCGTTTTAAAGGAGATGAAGTAACGGCTAAAAAAATATATGACGGGCTGAAACCTTTAACAGCGGAAGACATTGCAGATATTATTTATTACTGCGCCACCCTGCCTCCTCATGTTTGCATTAATGACCTGTCTGTTACCTGCATACAACAGGCCAATGCCATTTACTTTAACCGGCAAAAGGTTTGATCCGAATCAAAAAAAGTATTGGAACATTCATTTTTACTTTACCTTGTAGCAACTTTAAATCTTATCATTCTCCGCTGCCCCGAAATTTGACCGTAAATTCCCTGCGAAAATGTACTGAACAGTCTGTTTTTCATTGTATAAATTATTGAATCATTTAGAATACGGGGATTTCCGTTTTACTTTTATGACACTATTCCAATTTCATAGAAAAGCCCTTATGAAGAAACCGTACCTGATCTTCGCAGCATTATTGCTGTTCTCCGCCACCTCTTACTCACAGGATATTATCCCCCTGCAGTCATGCAGCAATGACCTCATGACCAAACAGGTTGACAGCCTAAAGGACTTTTATTCTCATGATGGTTTTATTCTTCTGAAAGAAGCTTCCATCAATATGGAAAGTGAATATGAAATGCCTGTAGTAATTCCCCTGACGCAGGGAAGCTGGTACCAATTCATTTTTATCGGTGATTATACCTCCCGGTTATATGAAGTAAGAATGTATGACTGGAATGAAAAACAGGTGATCTTCCGCCAGAAAAAATGGGGCGATGTGGATGGTAATGTAATCAGTTATTCCTATATACCCCGGTTCTCCGAATTTCACATGATGAAACCCGTGCAGGTGAACAAGCAAAAGAAAAAGAACCTTTGTGGTTATGTGATGCTGTTCAAAAAGACCGGCAACACAGCCAACGGCAAACCGAATCCATAAAGAGAACTACGATTTACCGGATCGAGATGGATTTTGAGGAGATAATAGTTTGTTATGAATACGCTTGAACTGTAATGAACCTGCTCCAAAATTAATAAGAAGTCCTGCAGCAACGTTTGACGTTTCAATATAATTTATAGCCTGGGCAATATGAGCATTATCCAATTCTGATTTTGCTTTTATTTCAAGTGAAATCGTATTCTCAATCAAGAAATCAACCCGGCGTAAGCCAATCTTTTCTCCTTTATAAAAAACCGGCAACTCATATTCTTCTTCAAATTTTATCCCAATCTTTCTCATTTCAATCGCCATTGCTCTTTGATAAATATATTCCTGGAAGCCCGGTCCTAATACACGATGCACTTCCATAGCACAACCGATTATCTTATGAGTAAGTTCTTTAAAAATAAGTTCCATGTTTTATTTTTCTCCTCTTCAATCCTGAAAATCTTAGTTTTCTTATTGCGCCAATGATATCCTCACCTGCAAACCACCTCTTGTGTTTGTGATGGGGAATGCGTTGCTGATCTTGGGGATGTTCTTGTTCTGTTCGAAATACAATTTGAGGCTAACGCGGCTGTTGAGTATGTAGTCAATGGAAGGTGCGATGCGGATCACTTTCTGACCTGAAGTTCCAAACGATGTTCCCTGGTCCAATTTGCTGTTGGAAGTGGCATCATCCCGCAGACTGAAATCCATCCGGAAAGTAACATCATTGTCCAGTTTGTTTTTCATGAACGGCAGTTTCTTGATCAACGGTACTCCTTTCTGCCTCCAGTTGAAACCAAAAGTTACCTCGGTAGAATGATTTTCTGCCAACTGGTAATCAATTAAACTTAAACTAAGCGTACGGCTTTTCTTGTATTCAAATCTTGTTGTCAGTTGGTTGCTGAAAGTAATATCAAATTCAATCAGCGGATCAAATGCTTCCTGTATGGTGATGTTGGGTATCAGGAAATAGGGAATATAATTGCCTGTTAAAGTATCTTTGAAATAGGGATACCCTACATGGAATGGATCATTAAAGAGTAAAGCCGTATTAAAACTGTTCATGCTGAATGTACTGTGGTAACCATGGCGGATTGTGAAATTGGTGAATATTTTTTCCAGTCCTTTTAACCTTGATAATCCATTGTAAGTAATCGTCCAGTTAGGTTTTGGCACAATGCCCGAGAACGGGTTTGCTCGAAGTTTGGGATTACTGTTCTTGATGAATTTTACGCTCAGCGGATCTTTATGGGTATAGGCTGCAATAAATGCAGGTATCACCACATCCTGTGCATAGCGGCCATAGCCCTGTACATAACCATCGGCGCCTACAGGATTAGTTGCAGCATATGGATTCAGGCCCTTTAACTTATTCGATAATATCCGCCTGTTATTTTCAAATTCCTTAAATGTTTCAGATACCTGGTTGGGATCAAACGCTCTGAACAATGTCTGGTAAGAAATATAGCTGACACTGAAACTGCCGAGTGCATAAGGATTCAACCTGGTCAAACCTACATTGTCAACCTTGCTGGTGTCTTTAAATAATTCAGAGTATTGCTTGTCGAATGTTTTATCTAAACTGATATCAATGGTAAAGTCACGGATAGGACTTACCTGTGCTGTTACATTCAGCCGCTGGTTATAACGCTGCTGTATCATGGCTGAAACAATTGTATCCGTTGACAATAATCCTTTGGCGCCAAACTTATTAATCCAGTTGGTATCCGGTTGGTAACCGAAAATATATCCAAAACCGGGCTGACGGCTCTTATAATTATATCCGAGCAGTTTTGTGCTGTCAAGATAACCGGGTAAAACTGTTCCAAAGTCTTCGGTGTATTGAATACCCACCCGTTTTAAAGAAGTAAGTAATTTGATAAAAAATCCGGGCACAGTTCCCACTTGGGGTAATTGATTGGGATCTTTAACTTTCGGAGTTTTTGCTGATTTATTTTTACTGGTATCAGGTTGTGAAGTTTTGTTATTATCGTCCCGCTTACCACCAACTTTGGCATCGTCATTTTTATTTTTACCGCCTTTGTTGGCATTACCGCCATCGTTATTTCTGTTATTGTTAGCAGATGAATTGCTATAAACAGCCCTTAAAAATTTCCATTTATTATAGAGTTCTTCAAATTTCAATTCGCCATTAAGTGTTCTGGTTTGTGTGTTGGATAATATATTACCAAGATTAACAGTGTCGTTTCTTGCCAGTAAAGACCCTGCCTGCCAATTATACTTCGTATTATAAGTAGCCCTGAGTGTTGTCCAGTTAAGCAATGGTATTTTTTGCAGAGGCACATTATACGACACGGTCACTTCCTGGTGATAGTTGGTATTTCGTCCACCCTTGAAAAAATTTGTCCGTACAGAATCTTTTTTCACTTTCGAATCAATACGACCTGCCGGTTCATCTATCCTTGCATTATTTAATGCATTAAAATCAATGGAAATAGACCGGGTCAGGTTCCATTGCATGATATAATACCTGTCGAACGTAAAATATTTATCATACGTCTCCGGTATTTTGTAGGGTCCTCCCCCCACATTTCGTGGCCGGGTAGATCCAAACTGGCGAAACACATCTGCCCTGAAAGATAACTGTGAAGGCGTATAATTAAAATTGACATCCTTGATCAGGGCCAGCCATGGCGACCTTGAT
>JAHEZF010000159.1 GCA_023251215.1 Sphingobacteriales bacterium
TATACATATTTCAGAGGTAAATAATGCCAGAGAGATTAGAATTCTGACTAAAGTAAATCCTGAGTTTTTACAAAACCGTATAGCCATATTTTGAAACTTAGTTGCAAATATAATATCATTAAATATTAAATGCTCAAAAAATTATGAGGGTACTGAAATGACAGCAGATAAATATGTAAAAATCTTTAAAAGCACCTGAAGTGAGTATAGTTTATAATTTATCAGCACTATTTTTTATCTTGTAGAAAAGTTGGCGGGCTTTAAACCCTATTCAGCTAAAATGTTCAAATCCCGGATATGAAGATGAAACTCCTTACCAACTGCTTAATTACAGGCTTGGTGATTGTTGTTCTTTCCTGCAACAAAAAAGGTACAACAATTGATCCCTGCGCCAGCATAAATTACACTATTACTTATAGCAAAACAGAATCGGTAGGTACTTCAAACAATGGCACTATTACCATCCAGGCGCCCAGGGGCGATACTATTAATTACAGTTTGAATAGCGGTTCTTTTCAATCATCCTGGTATTTTACCAACCTTGCTCCCGGCAATTATGTTGTTACAATAAAAAATCAAAAAGGCTGCACCGATACTGCACAGATCATAATTCTTAACTACGGTCCAAAATATGCATTGGTAAAACAGATCATTTTAGGTTACTGTGGCCCCTGCCACCTGAATGGCGGTAATGACGGCGGCAGAAACTATGATACAGATGCGAACATTGTAGCTGCCAAAAACGTCATTAAAACAAGAACGGTTGATGGCATCCCTTCGTTTATGCCGCAGGCCCCCAACAGCCCCTTAAGCAGTGTAGATAAGCAAAAAATTGTGGATTGGATCAATGCAGGTGGAACGACAAGTAACTAAACCCCAATCCCCTTGCCGAAGGCATCTCTTTGGGAAAGGGGGTTTGCTGACACACAAGGCTAGCTTTTCGAAATTCCTCAATACTTTAAAGTATGAGAACACTAACTCACAAAAGCAATCAGGAGGTTATCTCACCTTCAGCATCGGCCTCACTCTCTGTGTCACCCCATTCTGCAAACGGGCATAATAAATACCGGTAGGCAGTCCCTCTGAATTAAAGGTTACTGAATCCGATGTTGCTACGGTATAATCTCTTTCCAGAAGGGTTTTAATTACCCGGCCCAATGTATCAATGATCTGTATAAGGGTATGGCCGCCCTGTGTATTGAAAGTGATCTTTGTACTGTTGGTAAACGGATTGGGAGAATTACGGATAAGAATATCACCAACAGGGATAGGCGGAGGTGCTGATGTAGTGCAGGTAGCGCTGCTCTTAATTATTGGCAATGTTTGCAACTGGTTATTGATGTTCGGCGGATACAACCCGGCCACAATGGTTTTATCAAGGCAGAACCATTTTTCAAGGATAGTCCCGTAAACACTCCGGAAATCATATTGCATAGGGATATTATCATTCACCGTTGCATTGATGGGTATAGTTGGATTATCGCCAAGTACACCACCATCAACCTGGCCACCGAACACAAACATTGGTGCAGCAGCTCCATGATCTGTTCCCACACTGGAATTAGATTTTATACGGCGTCCAAATTCACTGAATGTCATTCCAATTACCCTGTTTTCGATTTGCAGGAAACGCATATCATCCTGGAATGCTTTTGCTGCATCAGAAACCCGCTGCAACAATGTAGCATGAGTACCGGTTGTATGGTCAGCAGCATTTACCTGTACCGAATGGTTATCAAACCCGCCAAAGCTTACCATGTAAATCCTTGTTTTCAATCCACCTTTTATTAATCTTGCCACGATCTTCAGTTGATCGGCCAGGCTGTTGTTGGTTGGATAAGGAACCTGTAGAGTAACCCTGTTAGCTGCAGCGGTAATAACAGTAGCGTATTTTTGAGTTTGCTGTACTACCAATCGTACAAATTTTAATTCCTTGCCGGCAGGTGTGTTGGCTACCGGGTCGGTGGTTCCGCTGACGAGGTTGTAAAAAGAAGTGGGATTAGTAATACTCATGCCCATATTTACTGCAGGGCCCTGAAAAGTTAGTGATGTTGTAGAACCTATCTGGATGGCAAGCGGGTCAGGCATAGATGCATTTGGATAACCTATGGGGAAATTTTCATATTCATAACCAAGATAACGGCCTGCCCATCCTGTTGGTACTTCCTGATTACTGTTGGAGGCGCTCATCCAGATATCTGTTGCCCTGAAGTGAGAAAAATTAGGCTGAGGATAACCTACTGCCTGTATCACTTTCATCATCCCGTTATTAAAAATATTTTGTATGCCTGTCATTGCAGGATGCAAACCAGTTGTAGTAACTCCGGTCAGAGGCAAAATATTATTCTGAGGAATAGCAATATTGTTTCTGGCATTTAAGTAATTGGAATAAGTAGAAACAGGAATTACCGTGTTCAGACCATCATTGCCGCCGGCCAGTTGTATAATTACCAATACATGATCGGTATCGGTGGTGCTCTGCATCAATGCCCGGACCAATGGAGATTCAGCGCCAAAAGCTTTTACAGAGTAGCCATTTATAAAAGCAGGTAGTATGGCGGCTGCCGGTATCCCTTTTTGTAAAAATTCTCTTCTTTTCATTTTTGTTTTATTAAGATGAAAAAAATGACGTTATGATAACTGGTACTCCGCCAGGTTAAAGAAATACTGGAATAATTGTTTCAGCCTTGTATTAACTATATTAAAATTAGCTGTAGTAGGACTGGCTATATAAGCCATCCAGGCATTGGTCCAGTAATAATCCCATTGCTGGTTGCTTAATAATATCTGCGTTTTAATTGTCTTCTTTGTTTCATAAGACAACTGGTTCCGGAAAACGTATTTCAGGGCATCATCTATCAGATCATTAGGATTGCCGGGATTAGTAAATTGCTGAACGTAGGGTACAAAATTAAATATGATTCTTTGTCCGTTCCGGATAAAACCAATGTTCACCATATTGTCGGTAAACTGGTTCCGTTTTGGCAATGAATCAGAATTGATCCATATCTCATGATAAAGGGGCTCCTGGTAATAAGCAGGCAAGCCCGAAACATTTGGAGGATCATGCAGGTTTTGGCCCGTATTCACCATCGAAGCATAAAAGAAATTCCACATTCCGTAATTAGTATCCCAGTCAGTAAGCGGAGGGAATGTTACATTCATTTCCCGAAGTGAGCCTATTATATGATCAGCCGGGCTTTTGATATAGCAGTTTTGATTTAATACATCAAAGAAATGATCGCTTTTAAATAAAGCTGATAATACAGGTTTGATATCGTAATTATTTGTTCTGAAAATATTGGCCAGGGGTTCAATCACATTCGTCTCAGTTGTGGCATCAATAGTATAATACACAAAGAAGCGGTAAAATTTACGGCAAATGAATTTAGCGCATTCCTGTGTATTAAAGATCATGTTCACGAGATCAGTTAATTCAAGTTGTCCGGCAGTAGCCCCTGTTCTTCCTGTAATAACTGTGTTATTAAAAAAAGCAGAAAATATTTTGTTTACAGAGGAATGCCTGACAGGATTAAAAACAGATGTGTACGTTGCCCCATTGATCTGCCAGCCGGTTAATACTTTAGCCGTTTCTTTTACATCGTTCTCTGTGTATTGTGAGCCCTGGCTTTTTCCAAGTGTAAACAACTCCAGCAATTCCCTTCCATAATTTTCATCGGGAGCCGCTGCCTGGTTAAGGTAACCATTCAGGTAGCGAAGCATAGCAACATCTTTAGTGATGGCATCTACCAATTGCTTAAAGTTTCCTAATACATTTTGCCGGATAAGGTCATGTTGCTTATAGATCCAGTTACCATTTCCTACATCAATTGTTTCGTTACCAAAATGATCTATCCAGAACATGATCATTTTTTCGCGGATGCTTCTGTCCTGGTTAATCAATCTGCCGGTATACCATTTTTTGTAGGAAGCTCTTCTTTGCGATTGAACAGTGCCATCGTTGTTAATATCATTTACCCATGTGGTGCCCTGTACAATATTTGAATCGGGAGTGGCTGCGTTGGTTGCGGTGGCATATTCTTTCACAGGTGGGCCAGGTTGGGGAGCCGTTGGATTCAGTAATTCATCTACAGCCTGGCTTACGGTACGGGTTTTAAAATAATCCACATCCGCTTTTTTGGCGCCAAACATTGTCCGCTTCAGTAAATGGATGATTTCATTCTCCGTCCATGGCCCCGAATAGGGACCAATTCCTGATGTAATATGGCGGGAAGCAGCAAGCTGAATTGGCTGGTCAGCAATTCTGTCCTTTTTTCTGCGTTTGGCAGTCAGAAAATCTCTTCTGTCCATAACTATAGTTTTGGTAATTACAAGTGACTCTAAAGTTACAAATTCGTTTAAACTATTTTCAAAAAATATTTAGTTGCTTATCCCTGCAGGCAGTAAAGAAGCAATTACAGGGATTTATACCCAATGAAAAGAAAAAAGCCGGTTTCGGGACCGGCTTTATATTTTCTTAGTTACAAGCAATTTATAAGTTTTCAATAATGCCTGCAATGCCCTGCCCCCCGCCCACACAAGCCGTTACCATTCCATATTTTTTATTCAGCCGTTTCATGTCGTTTAAGACCTGGATAGTGAGTTTGCAACCAGTACAGCCCAGGGGATGGCCTAAAGCAATAGCCCCGCCATTTATATTTAGTCTGGAAGGGTCGAGGCTGGCTTCCCGGATAACAGCAAGAGATTGCGATGCAAAGGCTTCATTGAGTTCTATCAGATCAATTTGGGATAAATTCATCCTTGTCTGCTTCAAAACCATTGGAATAGCTGCCACCGGGCCAATACCCATTATTCTTGGATGCACCCCGGCTACCGAGCAGCCCACTAATCTACCAATAGGTTTCAATCCCAATTCATTCATCATCTTCTCTCCCATCA
>JAHEZF010000019.1 GCA_023251215.1 Sphingobacteriales bacterium
ATGATTCCTATTGGTCCGGATCAAATTGCATGAACTCCCTTTTCACTGCTTTCAGCATACTGAATACCTGTGCCACTTCTATCAGCAGTATCACGACGAGTACAAGCAGGAGATACCAGGGAATATTCACTCTTGTAGCGCCGGTGATATGTTCAAACCTTTCATTGTACCAGCCTGACAGCGCCATTCCGAAAGCCAGGCCCACTACCATGAAAGAAAGCATGGAGTAAAAAGCTTTCAGGAACATTACCCTCATGGTGGAATAACCAACTTTCAGGTTTTCGAGAATAGCTGCGGGGATAAAAAGGACAACAGTAATCCAGCTCCAGTTTTTCCCAAACCAGTTACTGAGAGCTGTGTTTAAAAGAAGGATCAGGATAATTGAGAAAAGACTCCAGGGAATTAATAAGAAGCTGGAAGGTTTTCTGGTAGATAAAGTTGCCATGATGAGCGGTTTTGGTGCAACAGGAAGGTAGAAAATATTTTCCGAATGATAGATAAAAAGCTGTCCATGACATATCAGACAGCTTTTTTGTAGTCCCGCCCAGAATCGAACTGGGATATCAAGTTCCGGAGACTTGCATACTATCCATTGTACTACGGGACCCTGATGGTTTGAAGTTCGATGTTCGATGTTTGAAGTTGGCCCTGTAACCTCAAACCTCGAACTATTTTATTAAACCATGTGCATTTGTCGCAAAGATCTTTACGGCAATAGCCAGCAAAATTACACCAAAAAACTTACGGACTGCGATCAACCCGGCAGGGCCAAGCAGTCTTGCAATTATATTCAGTGATTTTAAAACAATGAAAACAATAATGAGATTGACAAGGATGGCAATAAGCAAGGTGGTTTCTTCATAATTAGCTTTCAGTGACATAATTGTTGTTAATGTACCCGATCCGGCGATTAGTGGAAAAGCAATTGGCACAACAGTAGCAGCGCTGATGTCTTTTTCGCTTTTAAAAAATTCAAGGCCAAGCACCATTTCAAGTCCCAGTATAAAAATGACAATTGAACCTCCAACGGCAAACGATTTTACATCAAGCCCCAGCAAATTCAAAAATGCCTTTCCTACAAACAAGAACAACAGCATTAATGCCCCCGAGATTAATGTGGCTTTCAGCTCATTGATGCCACCCATTTTTTGTTTTATTGAAATAAGTACAGGAACAGAGCCTATTACATCAATAACAGCAAACAAGGTGAATGTAACAGTAACCAACTCTCCAAAATTGATATGCATACACAAATTTTTTACAAAAGTAATGGCTCTGTTCTTACAGTTACAGGCTGAAGTTGACTCCGGCTGTAAAGTTAAACCGCTTTGAATTGTATCCCAGGATGTCAAAATATTTCTGGTCAGTGATATTCTTAATATCAATAAACATCCTGAATTGTTCATTTAATTTGTATTCGCCATACATATTTACTGTGGTATAGCCTTTTAAAGTTCCGGGATTGCTGCCATAAATAAATTCTTCCCTTTTGCCGACACAGTGAATCTGTGTACTGATATACAGATCATGAGTAGCCTGGATGCCAGCGTTAAGATTGAAAGCATGTTTCGGGATCCGGTAAAGATTATTATAAGTAGTGTCTTTGCTCAATGGAAAACCGGTGCCATCGTAAACTGACCTGGTTTTGCCATCAGTATATGTGTAGTTGGCAGAAAAACTCCATTTACCAACTGCATAACCGGCTTCAAGCTCCACGCCATAATTTTCCTGTTTGCTTACATTACGGTATTGGCTGGAATATGTCATCGGATCAGTAATGATATATTGAATAGCATTTTTGGTATTGCGGTAAAAACCAACAGCCCGTAAATGAAGGAAGTTATCGCCGGATATTTCTGTGCCGGCTTCGGCAATAAAACCTTTTTCGGGTTTCAGGCTTGCATTACCGGCCAATGGATCAAACAACTGGTAAAGCGTTGGCGTTTTGAAAGCAGAATACATATTGGCGAAAAGCTTTGCTTTGTTACCAATAATAATAGAAGGGTTCATGGAAAAAATAAAATTGCTGCCGTATTCTGAGTGATGATTCCAGCGGCCTCCCAATTCAAAGTTGAATCCATTTTTGTTTTTATAGATCAATGATGCGTAAGGACTGGCCTGCCAGCTTTTTGCTTTTAACTCCGATGCCGGCAAAGGGAATCCGGGGAAAATAAAAAGGGAGTATTGATAAGTATTATTTAACCGGTAATCCAGCCCTGTCAGCAACTCCCAGTTGTTCCATTTGTAATTATTATACAGTTCTGCAAAATGTGTACGGCCAATATAGGTGCTGGTTGAATAGTCCAGGTAAGGATTGCTTTTAAAAAGAGAGTCGTCAAGATAATCTCTTTGTGAATAATTAAATAAATAATTGAACCGGACTGATCCTTTTTTGTGAACATAAGTTAATCCTGCCCCCGCCCGGATATTATCATTTTTCGATGTGTAATCTTTCTCATCGGTAAAAGCCGAGGCGTCAAGATCAGTTTTGTAATAACTGTATGTACTGAAAAAATTTGCCTGCAAACGAGTATTGAGTTTTATTCCCAATTGTCCGTTTACAACATGTTGGTTGAAATTATCACTGTCAAAACTTTTATTACCGGCAGAATCATAGGCAGCCGAAAAACCACCGGAGCTGATATGAGAATAGTTTAATGAATAGTTCAGCGATTTTTTAATTCCATTGATCCCGGCATTCTGCTTAAACATTTTATAACTGCCGGCTGTTAAGCCTGCAATAATATTAAAAGGCTTATTTTTAGCTTTCCGGCTGATGATATTGATAACGCCGGCAACAGCATCTGAACCATAAAGAGTAGATTGCCCGCCTTTGAGGATTTCAATTCGTTCAACTTGGTCAATAGCAAATAAATTCAAATCAAAATAATTGGTGATGACAGAGGGATCGTTAACAGGAATGCCATCAACAAGGATCAATACATTACCGGCTGATGCACCTCGAAGGCTCACTGTTTGATTAGTTCCCAAATTATTATTGGCGCCGGTAATTGTTGTGCCGGCAACTGTATTCAACACTTCACTCAGGGTTTTACCACTGCTTTTTTCCAGTTGCTGACGATTGATAACTGTGATTACCTTCCCTGTTTCAATTTGTTTTTGGGGATACTTGTGAGAAGTAGAAACCACTTCATCCAGCAAACGAACTGTTGTGTCTTCATCTGATTGTGCCTGTAGCTGGCTGCCGATTATGACCGCAGCCACTACAAAAAATTGTTTTTTCATATTCATGAAATTTTTTTGTATGACTGCTTCCGGAAAAATGAAGATGAATATAAATGCCGCCCCGGCGTTTACATTGCATGCTTTTCACCCGAAAGCAAAAATGGAATATTGTCTTTGATCTGGCAGGTCTTCTGGCTTAGGGTTTACTTCAACGCCTTCCCATTTATTTCAAATAGTGGCGAAGATTGAAGCTTCTCGTAAGCCCCGCTTTTGGCGGGGTTTGGGGAGGCCCTTTACAGCTACGGGGATAGCACCGGACTCACACCGGATTTCCCTTTTAATACAGACATTGATCGTCTGCAAACCAAATCAATGCAAATGTAAGGAGAGAAGTTGTTCGGGAAATAATAATTTTCAACAGAAGCAATTTATTTATTTTTCTGAAGTTTCATCCATTGCAGCGTCAATCCAATATAATAGTTGCGCCCTGCAGCAACATTGTAATATCGTCCACCGGCCGCATTGATGTCATTACCCAAACTATACTTCACATTAAAAATATTATCTGTTCCGGCAAAGACATTCAGTCCCCATTTCTTTACAAGTTGTTTTTTCCAGCCGATCCTTCCGCCAAATAAATTATAAGAGGAAGCATAATCTGAATTTGCATCATTCAATGCAATCCTGGCGCTATAAAAATAAGTAAGGTTGATATACAATCCTGCTTTTACAGACAGATCAATTCCTGCTGCCACAGTATGCGGGGCCACACTGGGCAGTTTTTTCCCTGAATAATCATTGGCGCCCTGCTTAAAGTCCTTATAATGAAAACTATTCCATGTATGGCTGATCCATATTTTTCCATCTTGAATGAAATGATGAAGATTATCAAATACCTGGTAACTGGCCTGCGATTCAATTCCGTGTTGTTTGGTTGATCCTGCATTGGTAAAATAATCCGCATTGCTGGCATCTTTGCGCTGAACGATGGCATTGTGTAACTGGTATGAAAAAAAGTTTACTTCTGCATACAATCTTTTTTGCAGCCAATTGCTTTTAATTCCTGCTTCATAGTTAATACCATGTTCGGCCTGCAGCAAAGTGCTGATCACACTGGTAGAAGGCAGCACTTCCTGAACAGTGGGAGGAGAAAAGCCTTTGGAGATACTTGCATACATCCAAAGATCCCGAATAAGTTTTTTAGATATTGCCAGCCTCGGCGCCCATTCACTGTTGTATGTTTTCTTGACAGGAATAAATAAAGGAACAGAAAGACGTGTAATCATAATTGATGATTTGTTGATGCTTACGCCGGCGGTCACATTCCAGTTGTGTGCTAACTGCAGGTCAGCCTGTGAAAACAATGAATAGATCCAGTTATTGATATCATCATCTGTAAGCAGGGTACCCGGTTTGCCATTTACATTGGCAAAAGTTTTTGTATTAAAAAATCCCTTTTGTGCTTCGCCTCCAAAAAGAAATTGTAATAACGTATAGGAGAAAGTATGATCCCATTTAAAAATAGTACGGCCGCCAAAATGAGGTTCTATTCTTCGTTCATAATTCCTGAAGGTTGGATTTTTGATCTGGGAAAATGCACCGTATAATACCGAAGTATTCAGAAAATGCTCATTCAGATAATATTCATTATTTATTCCGGCTAAAAATGTTTTTTGATAGATGGCCGCCCTTGCCTGGTCGGCGCTGGGGAGTGTTCCGGCGGCGGGCCTTGCCGACTTTGGGTTGGTATTATATTCCGATTTCGTTACTGCACCGGGAGTCTGGTAATACAGATCGCCATACAAAACTGAAGCATTCAATTGTTGCCGTGCATTGGATTTGATTTGTGTTTGCCATGTAGCTACATCACGACGCATATATGTATGATCTCTGTAACCATTACTCGTCTGGTGAGTATAACTAAAAATGTTCCGGGCATCTTCTTTACCGGCTTTCACCTGCACATTCAGATTATCAAGGCCAAAACTTCCCACCAGGTAATTAATATCTATCCCTTGTGTCCATTTGCCGGGTTGACCATCAATAAGAATAATTCCGCCATTACCTGCTCCGTACAAACTGCTGCCGGGACCTTTGATGATCTCAATGGAATTAAAATTATAATAACCAAGTTGGTTCAGGTAGGTGCTTCCGCCGGGATCTGTAAAAGGAATACCATTCCAGTAAACTTTTACATTCCGGACACCAAAGGGTGAACGTAATGTGCTGCCCCGCACATTCATTCTATAGCTGCCGGGTGAACGTTCTTCCATTCGAATACCAGGAGTACTATTGAGCGCCGGCAGGATTGATGTATTATTAAATCGTTCCAGTTGAGCTTTGCCGATATAATTAATTGCAGCTGCACTTTGGTTTAACTGCCGGTTTTGTTCAAATGCTTTTACGATTACCTCGCTGAGTATTTTCGTTGAATCCGTTATTTCATTTTGTGATAAGGAAAGAAGGGGGATACAAAAGAATAAAAGGGTAACAGGTAAAGATTTTTTCATTAACATTGGTTCGGGTTAGTATCGCAAAGATAGAATGTTTTTTTGCTATCTTCATTGCATGGCTGCAAAGAACAAACTGGGACTATTTTCCCTTACCATGATCGTTATTGGTTTAGTAATTGGCATGGGTATTTTCAGAACATCGAAAGATGCAGCTAATGCGGCTTTAACTCCTTCAATTTTTTTTGCTGCATGGATCATCGGCGGGCTGGTTGCTTTTTGCGGAGCATTAACTTATGCCGAGATCGGCAGCCGTTATCCTGTAACCGGTGGTTACTACAAAATTTTTTCTTACGCTTATCATCCGTCTGTCGCTTTTGCTATTAATTGTATCATTCTTATTTCTAATGCAGCTTCGCTTTCGGGAGTTGCTTTAATAGGCAGCGAATATATTGCACCCCTTATCTTTCACTCCGGAACCACCGATTTTATCAAAGCGCTGATTGCTATGTCGGCCATCATCATTTTTTATGGAGTGAACCTGATGGGCCTGCGCATGAGTTCTCAAACGCAAAATGTTTTAATGCTGATCAAAATCGCCATGTTGGTGGTATTGATCTCTTCTGTTTTCTTTCCGCAACTATATAATACAACTCCACAGCCGGCAATAGATTTAAGGACAATAAGCTTTGGCACTATATTGTTGTCATTTGGTATAGCGTTAAAAGCAACTTCTTTTACCTATGGCGGTTATCAGCAAACCATCAATTTTGGAGAAGAAGTAGAGAAGCCAAAAAAAAATATTCCCAGAGGAATTTTTATTGGCATTTTGGTAATTGTATCACTTTACCTGCTGGCAAGCTATGCTTATTATAAGGTAATAGGGTTTCATGATTTGAAGTATCCGGATCCCAGCTCTCCCGGTATTGCCGCTATCATTGCAGAAAAAATGTTTGGCCCGGTGGGAAAATATGTTTCATCTGTTCTTTTATTTATTGCGGTTCTTGCCTACGTAAATGTTTTATTGCTGAGTAATCCGAGAGTGATGTATGCCATGAGCGAGGATGGTATTTTGCCAAAAACTTTTCAAAAAAAAGATGAAAAGAAAGACGTACTTACCATCAGTCTTACAGTTTTTGCTGCGGTTTGTGTGATCGTGTTGTTCTTTGCTAAAAAATTCAACGAGATATTAAGTTTTACTATTTTCCTGGATTCCATCGGTATGGCTACATCGGCAGCCACTATTTTTATTTTAAGAAAAAGGACAAAGCACCTGGATGGCAGCGGTATTTTTTCCATGAAACTATATCCCCTGCTGCCACTGATCTTTATTATTACCTATTTGTTTGTGGGCACGGTGATTGCTATCGAAGATTACAAATATGCTGTTATCGGCATATCTGTATTCACAGGATTTCTGCTTCTTTATTTTCTAACAAAAAAATTCCGAAAACAAAAAGTATAGCATGGACATATCATATATATTAAATGAACTTGGTGAAGAAAGGGAAAACTATTTCAATGCCATTGCCCCTCCCATCATACAGACGAGCAATTTTGCTTTTAAAAAAGTTGATGATCTCCGAAAAGCATTTGAAGATGAGATGGCTGGTTATTTATACAGCCGCGGATTAAACCCCACAGTGGATATTCTCAGAAAAAAATTAGCAGCACTGGATGGGGCAGAAGATTGCCTTGTTTTCAGCAGCGGGGCAGCCGCCATTTTTGCAGGAATTTTTGCCAATGTAAAATCGGGAGATCATATAGTTTCTGTCAATGCTCCTTACACCTGGGCGCAACGAATGTTTGATATAATATTGCCAAGGTTTTCTGTGAGTACAACTTATATTGACGGAACAAAAATTAAAGATTGGGATAAAGCCACTCAGTCCAACACTGTTTTATATTATCTCGAGTCACCCAATAGCTGGGATTTTGCCTTGCAGGATATAAAATCCGTTGCGGCATTAGCAAAATCAAAAAGTATTACCACTTTCATTGATAATAGTTATTGCACTCCATTATACCAGCGACCGATAGAAATGGGAATAGATATGACGATGCAGACAGCTACAAAATATATCGGCGGGCACAGCGACGTATTGGGTGGAGCACTTTGCGGCAACCATGCTATGATGAAAAAAATATTTGACAGTGAATACCTGAATATCGGCAGCGGCATACAGCCTTTCAATGCATGGTTGCTGATCCGCGGACTGAGAACGTTGCCTGCAAGACTTAACAGGATTTCAAATACAACTACTGAAGTAATCCAATTTTTAAAACAGCATCCGAAAGTGGAAGGAGTGATCTTTCCTTTTGATGAATCGTTTCCGCAATATCAATTGGCCAAACAGCAAATGACCGGGGCCTGTGGTTTATTTACTTTTATTCTTAAGACCGGGAAAATGGAATCCATCGTAAAATTTTGCGAAAGCCTGCAGCATATTATGATGGCAGTCAGCTGGGGTGGTCATGAGAGTTTGGTCATTCCGAAATGCTCCGGGATAGATCCCAAGCATTTTGATCCGGACAACCGGGAACATCGCTATGTCCGCATGTATGCGGGACTGGAAGAGCCACATTATCTTATTGCCGATCTGGAACAGGCATTAGCCAAAATGAATTAAAATAATTCAACCCCATTTATCAAAAATCAATAGCACGGCAACTCATTTCAGCTATTTTTGCGGCATGATGCGCCAATGTATAAAACTGCTGCTTTGCCTGCTATTATTAAATGTGTTTTGTTTACAATTTGCCCAGGCCCAGCAAATAGAAAAATGGGATCTGCGCAAATGTGTTGAGTATGCATTGCAGAATAACATTACAGTGAGACAGGCAGACCTGCAAATACGTTTTGCCGAACTGGAATTAAAACAAAGCAGGCTTTCGCAATATCCCAATGCCAATTTCAGCAGCACTCTTGGATATAGTTCCGGCCGAAACCAGGATCCTACCACTTTTAGTCTGATCACAACGGGCTATGCATTCAATAATTTTTCACTTCAGACCAGCGTTGATCTTTTCAGTTGGTTCACAAAAAAAAATACCATTGCAGCTAAAAGCCTGGATTTAAAAGCTACCGAGATAGGTGTTGAAAAGGCAAAGAATGATATTGCCCTGAATGTGGCAGTAGCTTATTTGCAGATACTGCTGGCAAAGGAACAGGTGAACCTGGCAAAAGTGCAGGTAACACAAACAAGATCCCAATTAGAAAGTACCCGCAAACAAGTGGATGCCGGTAAACTGCCTGAATTGAATGCAGCACAGGTAGAAGCACAACTGGCATCGGACAGTTCCAGTCTTATCAGCGCCGAAACATCGGCACAACAGTCCTTACTGCAGATGAAAGCATTGCTGAATATGGATGCAGCCGCTTCTTTTGATGTGGTTACACCGCCCGTTGATCTGATTCCTGTAGAAAAGCTTGCCGATTTGCAGCCAGACGCCGTATATAATCTTGCATTGGTCAATATGCCGCAGCAGCAGGTAGATGAACTCAATTTGAAATCTGCATTAAAATCCGTGGAAGTTGCAAAAGGCTCAATGTATCCAACCCTTTCTATGTTTGGTAGTTTAGGTGCTACCTATAATAATAAAGCACGGGAGCTCACATCAAGAACAAAACTAAATATACCTACCGGGACAGTTACAGTTGGAACTACTTCATACCAGGTTTTCTCTGTATCACCTTTTGATATATATACAAGTACTTATGGTAAGATGGGTTATTTTGATCAGTTGAATCAAAATTTCCGGCAGTCAATCGGGTTAAGCGTAAGCATTCCCATTTTTAATGGCGCTAATTTGCGAACGGCCTGGCAGCGTTCAAAACTTTCTGTAAAGCAGGTAGAACTTAAAAAAGAGCAGAACAGCACAACATTAAAACAGGATATTTATAAAGCATATAATGATGCAGTAGCTGCGTTACAAAAATTCAATGCCAGTAAAATAAGTGTAGAAACTGCGCAAAAAGCATACAACTTTGCACAAAAAAGATATGACCTCAGTCTTTTATCTACCTATGAATTACTGAATTCGCAAAATGCTTTACAGACAGCAAGAACACAATTAGTATATGTGCAGTATGACTATGTTTTTAAAATGAAATTGCTGGAATTTTATAAAGGACAGGGCCTGAAACTTTAAGGCCCATCTATGTCTCTCCGCCTGAGGCGGAAGACTTGTCAACACACAATGACAGCATATTTGAAAACACTAAAGAAATAACAACTTTGCGAAGTTGATGACGATTATGCAAAACAATTTTTTCAATAATAAAATGACTTTACCGAAAGCAAGGGCTGCGCAATGCTGGCCTTTCCCTTTGGGGAAGGTCGGGAAGGGGCTTATATGAGCAAAACAGTTAAATGGATATTGATCGTACTGGGAGGATTGATTGTGCTGATGTTTGTTGGCAAGTTTTTGTCACGGGGTGATAAAGGCGGTACAAAAGTTTCAACCGAAAAAGCTGCTAAACGAACCATCGTGGAAACCGTAAATGCAAGCGGAAAGATCTATCCGGAAGTTGAAGTAAAGATCAGTCCTGATATTTCCGGAGAAGTAACCGAGCTGAATGTGGAAGAAGGTGACAGTGTGAAAAAAGGACAGGTGCTGGCCCGCATTTATGCCGATATTTATGCATTGCAACGAGACGAGGCCTCATCAAGGGTAAATCAGTCATCCGCCACTGTGGATAACAGCAAAGCAGCATTAGAATCATTGAAAGCAAATCTTGACCTGGCCCAACAGGCCTATGAACGTAATAAATCGTTGTATGATCAAAAAGTAATTTCTAAAGCCGAGCTGGAACAATATGAAGGTACTTATCGTTCAGCACAGGCTAATTATAATGCAGCTCAACAAAATATTAAAAGCCTGCAGGCAGGTGTGCAAAGCTCTCAAACCGGTCTCACCAAAGCCAATAAAGATTTAAGCCGCACCACCCTGACAGCTCCGATGAATGGTGTTATCTCATCATTGAAAATTAAAAAGGGAGAGAGGGTAGCGGGTAACAGTTTTAATGTTGGTACAGAAATGATGACGGTAGCTGATATGTCTGTTTTGGAAGTAAGAGTAGATGTTGGTGAGAATGATATTGTAAAAGTGAATTTTGGCGACTCAGCAGATGTAGAAGTGGATGCGTATAACAACCGCAAGTTTAAAGGCATTGTTACGCAGATTGCCAGCAGCATCAAAAGCACGGCAGCATCGCTTACTTCAAATGATGTTACCAATTACGAAGTGAGAATAAGATTGGACAGGGAATCCTACAAAGACCTCATTGATCCTTCAAAACCCAAAAAATTTCCTTTCCGTCCCGGGATGAATGCCAGCGCCGATATAAAAACAAAACGTAAGGATAATGTGCTGGCAGTTCCCATTACAGCCGTTAATGCAAGGGTAAAAGGGAGTGATAAGAGTATGGCCGATAAAAAGAAAGAAGAAGAACGGAATAAAAAAGATAACAACGAAATGGATGAATCGAAAACATCGTCTGATGATGAACTGGAAGAAGTGGTTTTTATATTGCAAAAGGACGGTAAGGTGAAGAAGGCTGTAGTGAGATCAGGCATTCAGGATATTAATTATATTGAGATACTGAATGGTTTGAATGAAGGCGACGAAGTGGTGAATGGCCCCTATACGGCTATCAGCAAAACCCTGAAAGATGGCATGAAGGTGAAAGTAGTGCCGAAAGAAAAGCTGTTTGAGAAGTAAATCAGAACTAAGATTAACAGAATTCAACAGGATTAAGAGGATATGGCAGGAGTCTTGAAATTTCAAGACTTTTTTATTCGGTAGTGAACAGAATGAATTCTTAACTTTATTTCATTACAATCTATAATAATACGGTAAATCTTAGTTCTATGTTCGGTATTATCGGCGGCGGCAGTTGGGCAACAGCTTTGGCGAAAATCCTCACAGGCAGAAAACATTCCATCAACTGGTGGATACGCAATGCGGATACTATAAAATATATTCAGCAACGGCATCACAATCCTCATTATTTAAGTTCTGTCAATTTTGATGTTTCATTGCTAAGCATGTCAGCCAACGTGGCTGAGGTAGTAAAAAAATCTGATGTGCTGGTAGTGGCGGTACCTTCTGCCTTTGTTCAGCAAAGCCTGGAACAGTCAAACCCTGCTGACTGGAAGAATAAGAAAGTTGTGTCGGCTATCAAAGGTCTTTTACCGGAAACCAATGTGCTGCTGAATTATTACCTGCAACAGCAATTCGATGTGCCATTGGAAAATTATTTTGCGGTGCTTGGTCCCTGCCATGCAGAAGAAGTGGCTGCTGAAAAACTTTCATACCTCACTTTTTCCGGAGTTGATGTAATGGCGGCTTCCTCCATTGCTTCAGAATTTATAACAGATTATATCAGCACCATCGTGAATCATGATATACTTGGTGTACAATATGCTTCTGTATTAAAAAATATTTATGCAATAGGAGCCGGCATTGCACATGGGCTGGATTATGGCGATAACTTTTTAAGTGTTTACATTGCCAATGCTGCTGATGAAATGGCCGGGTTTTTGAAAAAGTTCGGGGCCGAACGTATTGTAGTAGGAATAAATGAGGGAGAAGATCCGGTTACCCATCGCCGGACAACCAATTATGCCGCTTCGGTTTACCTGGGAGACCTGCTGGTAACCTGTTATTCCTTATACAGCCGCAACCGGACCTTTGGCAATATGATCGGAAAGGGTTATTCTGTTAAAACAGCCCAGTTGGAAATGAACATGGTAGCGGAAGGATACAATGCGGCAAAATGCATTTATAATATCAATAAATCGGTGGATGCAACCATGCCCATAGCCGAAATGGTTTATAAGATACTATGGGACCATGTTAAAGCGTTAGAAGGTTTTAAACGTATAGAGCAGGTATTGGTCTGACCGGTATCTGGTTCCTTGTTACTGGTATCAGATATCTGAAAGATTAATAAGTTTTTTCGGATTTTGATGAACCAGACCAGCAACCAGCAACAAACTTAACCCTATGCCACTCTCGTACCATGGATTCGGACCCGCAGCCATATTAATAATGGTGGTTTGCCTGGCAGGAAAACAATTATATAATTACTGGAAACATTATCATCAAAAACTTTAACTTCACAGGCAGAAAAATATCCATTGATGATCAAGTTTTTCCAGGCTATTTTTTTGGTTGCTTCCATCGTCCTGATCGTTCTCAATATTCTGGCTTATAATAGATATGTTGAGGGTAAAAAAGAAGGACATACTCCCCACCCCATCAAATGGTTCAATTTCATACTCACCAGTCTTGTGGCTTTAGGATGTGCTTTGAATATTATTATTACATGGATAAGCAAGGGTTAAAAGAAAAGCGCTGTTGCTATTCCATCAGCCAGCGATTTTCCTTCACGGGTTAAGATCAACGAATCGTTTTGAAGTTGCATCAAACCAGATTCAATGTATTTCTTGCTCGCAGCTCGCAGCTCAAGGCTCTTGGCTTCTTCCACTTTTCTCAGATCCAATCCTTCTATTGTCCGCAGCGAGGTCATGATGTATTCATTAAGTTTCTGAACAGCGGTCAGTTCCTCTTTTTCAAACGGAATAACCTCTTTATTGATGGAGTCAATGTATCTGTTATTGTTTGAAACATTCCATTGACGGCTTGATCCATTAAAGGAATGGGCTGAAGGTCCGATCCCTAAATATTTTTTACCCTGCCAATACGATGAATTATGACGGCTGCGATATCCGGGTTGTGCAAAGTTGGAGATCTCGTAATGTTCATAGCCTGCTTCAAAAAGCCATTGCATCAATAATAAAAACTGTTCTGATTGTTTATCGGGATTTACATCCTCTGCTTTATGCTGTCTGATCATTTTGTACAAAGGCGTTTTGCGTTCTACTGTTAATGCATAACAGGACAGGTGCGGTATGTTGAAAGCAATAGCGGTTTCAATATTCTGCTTCCACTTCTCATCGGTAAGTAATGGATATCCATAAATAAGATCAGCAGTTATATTGTGAAAATATTTTTTTGCCAACTGCCAACTGCCCACTGCCTGACTGGCCGAATGTGCCCTGTTCATCCAGCGCAGGTCTTCTTCAAAAAAACTTTGAATACCGATGCTGAGACGATTGATGCCGGCTTCTTTCCAGCCAATCAATTTTTCTTCTGTGATATCATCCGGGTTTGCTTCAAGGGTGATTTCTGCATTTTCAGCAACAGTATAACTGGAAGCGACTTTCTCAATCTGCAATCTTAAATCTTCAATTTGCAATAATGAAGGAGTTCCTCCTCCAAAATAAATCGTTTCAATGATCTCATCTTTTAGGTAAGCCTTTTGCAATTCCATTTCTTTCAATAAAGCCGCCACCAGCTCGTCTTTAAGTCTTAGTGAAGTGATAA
>JAHEZF010000160.1 GCA_023251215.1 Sphingobacteriales bacterium
TTTGCCATATTCTGTGTACTTTATATAAAGTGGCTCCATTTTATCTTCAAAAGGTTTGGTCGCCTTATTCAGCTTTACAAATTCAGTATGTGCTGCAGACCCTTTCACTTTAACATTGCTGAATGAATCAACTGAAACTACTTTTATCCTGCCCCGCTCAATGAAAACGGAAGTCATATCTCTCATGACATTCAATACAACTTTTTTACCTGGTTCTGTTTCCGCATATTTTACACGCAATCTTCCCTGCACAGGCTCCTCAATCTTGCCTGTAAACACATACCGGCCATTTTTAAGTTGTGTACTGTCGGTCTTCCATTCGCCATTGCCACGGTACTGCAAATACACCCAATCCACCTTATAAGCAAGGCTTTTAGTTTTGCCATTCAGTTTAAAATTTTTACTCTTATCCTGGGCAACTGCCAATAAAGGCAAAAGAGCTGAAAGAACGAATAGTTTTTTCATTTTATATTTTTTACAGTCTGCAAGTTTACGGAAACTATACCAGTTGGTTTCCCCGAAATGCCGAATTGTGTATTTTAGGTATAAAAGGTCGGTTATCAGGCTGTAATTTTATCCATTGATTGCCGTTTTGTATCTTCGTCTATTATCCCGGTAAAATCACGGGACTTTAATATGAATTTTTTCTTAACAGATAGCATTGTGGAACCACTAAACAAAAACATTCATGGATCCGAATATTATATCTATTATAATTGGCGCTGCTGCTTTGATCGTTGGCATTATAGCGGGTAAACTCGTTTTTTCCAAAAACACCCGTAAAAAAATTGAAGAAGCCGAAATCCAATCACAAACCATCCTGAAAGAAGCTGAATTAAGAGCTGAAACCATCCGGAAAGAAAAAGAACTGGAGGCTAAGGAACGTTTCGTGCAAATGAAATCTGCACACGACCGGGAGGTGATGGAAAAAAACCGGAAGATCAATGACTCGGAGAACCGGGCACGTCAAAAGGAACAAGCCATTAACCAGAAAGAAGGAAATCTTGATAAGCAGATCAAAGATAATGAAGCCATCAAAGAACATCTGAACCGCCAGATCGAGCTGGTGAATATCAAAAGAACCGAACTGGAAAAGCACCAGGAAGAACATATACGCCGCCTGGAAAAGATTGCCGGCCTTTCTGCTGAAGAAGCCAAAGCACAATTGGTAGAAAGCCTGAAACATGAAGCCCAGACACAGGCTTTGGGTATGCAACAGGAAATAATTGATGATGCCAAACAAAAAGCCAATAAAGAAGCAAGGAAGATCATCATTCAAACAATACAGCGCACAGCGGCCGAACAAGCTATTGAAAATTCCATTACTGTTTTCAACCTGGAAAGTGATGAAATAAAAGGTCAGATCATTGGCCGTGAAGGCCGTAATATCCGTGCAATTGAAGCCGCTACCGGTGTTGATCTTATTGTAGATGATACTCCCGAAGCCATTGTACTTTCTTCATTTGATCCATTGCGCCGCGAAATTGCCCGTTTGAGTTTACAGCGACTGGTAACTGATGGCCGTATTCACCCGGCCCGAATTGAGGAAGTGGTGGAAAAAACAAAAAAACAAATTGAAGACCAGGTAATGGAAATCGGTGAAAGAACAGTGATTGAAATGGGAATTCATGGCCTGCATAAAGAAATGGTAAGAATGGTAGGTCGTATGCGTTACCGTTCATCGTATGGACAAAACCTTTTAATGCACAGCCGGGAAACTGCCAACCTTTGTGCGATCATGGCATCTGAATTAGGATTGAATCCGAAATTGGCCAAACGAGCCGGTTTATTACATGATATTGGTAAAGTACCCGATGAAGAAACCGAATTAAGTCATGCATTGTTGGGAGCCAAACTCGCAGAAAAATATGGAGAAACCCCGGCCGTGGTAAATGCCATCGGTGCCCACCACGATGAAATGGAAATGCAGTTTGTAATCTCTCCCATTGTTCAGGCATGCGATGCCATCAGTGGTGCAAGGCCCGGTGCCCGCAGGGAAATAATGCAACAGTATATTCAGCGTATTAAAGACCTGGAAAACCTGGCCATGGGATATACCGGTGTAGAAAAAGCTTATGCCATTCAGGCTGGTCGTGAGCTGAGGGTAATAGTGGAAGCCGATAAAGTTACTGACCAGGATTCGGAAAAATTATCATTTGAAATTGCACAGAAGATACAAACCGAAATGACCTTTCCGGGACAGATAAAAGTGACAGTGATAAGAGAGAAAAGAGCAGTGAATATAGCCCGGTAAGTAATTGGGTATTGGGAATTAGGAATTTGGAACTTAACTCTAAAACAACAGTATAAAAAGTCAATTACTAATTCCCAATTCCCAAAAACAACCTACATTTGCCCTCTTTTATCCGCCGAAGCCTTGGCGGAGGTGGACTAAAAATCAGAATTATGAACGCCATTGCATACGTACATGAGCAATTGACAGGCAAGAAAGATTTTCCCGGTTTTAAACCAGGCGATAATATCACCGTTAATTACAAGATTATTGAAGGTAATAAAGAAAGGATACAGTCTTTTAAAGGCGATGTGCTTAAAAAACAGGGCAAGGGTCATACCGCCACATTTACAGTTCGCAAGATCTCTGACGGTGTAGGAGTAGAAAGAGTATTTCCTTTTTATTCTCCCAATATTGATTCTATCGTGTTGAACAAAACCGGCCATGTACGCCGTGCCAAGCTTTTTTACCAGCGCAAACGCAGTGGTAAAAGTGCAAGGATCCGTGAAAAACGTATGGCTACCGAAATTGAAGCCATCCCCATCCCCACAGAAGGAGTGGTTTAGCATCCGCACGAACTTGGTAGCTGAACATTCATTACAAAATTTTTTGTCATCTGGCAGCAAAAGTCGTGATAGTCTTAGTAATATTAATTAATACACTTTTCCGGTTACTTAGTATCTTTGATCTCTAATTTTTCTGATTATGATACAACCTGTTTTACTGGGAGTACTGGGAACTAATGAGATTATTATTATCCTGGTGATAGTATTGTTGTTGTTTGGCGGCAAAAAAATTCCTGAGTTGATGCGTGGATTGGGCAAAGGCGTTCGTGAATTTAAAGATGCCAAGGATAACGTAAAGAGAGAGATCGAAGACAGCGCTAACGATATAAAGAATGCGCCGAATACGAATAACTGATTTTTCATTCCTTCTCCAATTCTAAACCTAAAAGCAATTGCTTTTGTTTGAATTCTTTTCCATTGAGCAATATCATGCCCAATTGCAGGAAGGAAGCATTACCTGTTTGCAGGCTGTTGAGCATTACCTGCAGCGTATAAAAACTACCCGGCATCTGAATGCTTTCATCGAAGTGTACGCTGATGAAGCTTTGCAAAAAGCAAAACAACTGGATCAAAAAAGAAAAGGTGGTGAGCCTCTCCGAAAACTACATGGCGTTGTTATCGGGTTGAAAGATGTGATCTGCTACAAAGATCATAAGGTTTCTGCTTCATCAAATATTCTTAAAAACTTTACTTCTCTGTATTCGGCAACCGCGGTGGAAAGGTTACTGGCCGAAGAAGTTATTATTATCGGCAATTGTAACTGTGATGAATTTGCGATGGGTTCTACCAATGAAAATTCATCTTATGGCAGGGTATTGAATGCGCTGGATGAAACAAGGGTTCCGGGTGGTTCATCCGGCGGATCAGCAGTGGCTGTACAGGCAGGCCTGTGCATGATTTCATTGGGAAGTGACACAGGCGGTTCAGTTCGTCAGCCCGCTGGTTTTTGTGGCATTACAGGATTTAAACCAACGTATGGCAGAATTTCCCGCTATGGCCTGATTGCCTATGCTTCCTCATTTGAACAGATTGGTATTCTTGGAAACAATATTCATGATATTGCTCTTGTGCTTGAAGTAATGGCAGGTTCCGATGAATACGACAGCACAGTTTCGCAAAAAGAAGTACCTCAATATTCATCTCAGCCTGCTGTCAATAAAAAATATCGCTTTGCTTATTTTGATCAAGCGTTGAATCACCCGTCTCTCGATCCCGAAATAGCGGCTGCAATAAAAAAGCGAATAGAACAGTTAATAAAAGAAGGCCATGAAGTAAAGGCTGTTGAATTTGAATTGTTGGATTATCTTGTTCCCGCTTATTATGTGTTAACTACTGCTGAAGCATCTTCCAATCTTTCACGATATGATGCTGTAAAATATGGATACCGAAGTCCCGAACCCAATCTTGAATTAATGGAATTATACAAGCAATCCAGATCAACTGGTTTTGGAAAAGAAGTAAAACGGAGGATCATGCTTGGAACATTTGTATTAAGCACCGGTTATTACGATGCATATTTTACCCGTGCCCAAAAAGTAAGAAAATTATTGACAGATAAGACACAACTGATCTTTAATGATTTTGATTTTATCATTCTCCCTACTTCGCCAACTACTGCAATGAAAGCAGGAGAAAAAAAGAGTGATCCCACACGCATATACCTCGCTGATATTTATACGGTATGGGCAAACCTGGTGGGAATTCCTGCTGTTTCTCTGCCCCTTTTCAAACACAGTAATGGCATGCCTTTTGGCCTGCAGGTTATGGCTACCCGTTTTGATGAGTTATCTTTGTTGCAGGTTTCAGGAATGTTGTTGTCACATTCCTGACTGCTGTTTAATAAGAAATAAAAAAGATTTGACTTTATTGAAACAAATATTATTGTCAGCATCTTCCTGCCTGCTGTTCATCACAGTTTCAAATGCGGGTGAGCAGCAACAGTCCTTTAAAGCCAATACTTCTGCTCTTTCAGATACAACTCTGAAAAAAGATTCTCTTTCCCAAACCATCAACGACATCAAACAGGGTTTCAAGGATTTATTTGT
>JAHEZF010000020.1 GCA_023251215.1 Sphingobacteriales bacterium
TGGAAATCATGAAGAACATCCCCAATAATGCAGACAGCATCAGCATGAAGAATTCGGGTAAATGATGACTCTTCTTCAGCCAGTCTGCACACAGCAATGAAATAAGATAAACGCCGAGGTTTAAAATATTTTTCTGAAAAGCGATCAATGAGCTTGTATGAAACATATCGCCAAACAAACTACCTTCTTTATTTAAAAAGAATCCTGCTGCAAAATTTGCCAGCAATAAAACCTGTACAATAGATAATAAGGATTCATTCTTTATTCCCCTGCCAATTTTAATAAACAGCAGCAGGAAAATGATAACGGTGATCGCCAGCTCAAATTTCATTAAAATTAAAAAATCATTCATTTGTTATTTGATATTCATTATTTATTTCCATTTTTATTTACCAATCAACTTATTCATTATTATCTCTGCTCCCGGTCTTAATAAGTCGTTTAACCAGAATGGTGCTACGCCAATAGCAACAATTCCAATAATCAATATCACAGCAGCCAGTTTCTCATTCCATGTTGCATCCTTCAACTGTGAAAAATTTTCACGTATTGGTCCCATGGCTGTTTGCCCAATGGCTCTTAAAATATAAACCGACGTTACTACAATGGACATACAGGCTGCAATGGTAGCAATGCGATAAAAAATATTCGTTTTTTCCCATGAGCCTATAAACACCGTCACCTCAGCCACAAAACCACTGAAGCCGGGTAATCCCAATGAACATAATCCTACAATAAAAAATGCAGTAGAGATGAAGGGTATTACTTTCATCAGTCCGCCCATTTCACTTACTTGTCTTGTATGTGTACGGTCATAGATCATTCCGATAACAGCGAAGAAAAGGGCCGTCATTAATCCATGACTCACCATTTGCATGACGGCGCCGGTGATTGCAGTTTTTGTCAACATTCCAATTCCAAGCAAAACAAAACCGCAATGGCTGATGGAAGAGTAAGCGTTGATGTACTTCAGATCTTTCTGCATCATGGTAGCGAAGGCGCCGTACAATATTGCAATGCTTGCAAGAACAATGATAATGGTAGAATATTCTTTGGCAGCATCCGGCATTAAATAAGCAGCAACACGAAGACAACCATAACCGCCCAGTTTCATGGAAATACCGGCGAGGAACATAGAACCGGCGGTGGGAGCAGAGGAGTGACCATCCGGCACCCAGGTATGAAAAGGAAACAATGCCGCGAATACACCAAAACCTACAAACAATAATGGAAAAATAATTCGTTGCTTTTCTATAGGGATTGCCAGTTTGGATAAATTCAATAAGTCAAAACTATGACCGGCAGAAAAATAAAGTCCAAGTATTCCAACCAGCACCAATGCAGACCCTCCCATCAGCATCAATGCCAGTTTATTGGCGCTGTATTCTTTTTTGCCGCTTCCCCAGATGCCAATCAGCAAATATTTTGGTATCACAGCAATCTCCAGGAAGAAAAACAGGATGAACAGGTCGAGGGAAATAAAAAATCCGTAAGCGCCTAAGCCCAGTAAGATAAGCAGGAAGTAAAATTCTTTCGTCATCTTTTCTATATTCCAGGAAACCAAAACTCCGGCTACCACAACAAAGGCTGTCAGCATGATCATGGCTACTGAAATACCGTCAACTCCAAAATGAAAACTGATATGCAGCGATGGAAACAGGGCATAATTTTGTTCAAACAGCATCTGGGCTGTATTGCCTGGTGTTCTCTCATTTCTGAAAGCAAAGAATAAAGTAAATGCCAATACCAGTTGGGCAACCGATCCTGCAAAAGAGATCCATCTTACCTGTTGTTTATTGCGTAACAATAATACCGCAACAGCAGTGACTAATGGAATAATTATGAGCAATAAAAGATTCATCTGATAAATACCGAATATCGAACAGGGAATAATGAATGTCGAAGTATTTTAACTTCATCATTCATCATTCGGTGTTCCATGTTCATTATTTTTAAATGACTATCCGCATGAATGACCCTTTGTGATCTTTGTGTAATACTTCGTGTCCTCTGTGGTAAAAAAATACAGAAACCACAAAGAAGCACAGAGAAAATACAGCACAAAGAACTCAAAGAACGTTTCGACTTTGAACATAGTTCATATATGCGGATAGTCATGTATTTTTATTTCCATATATAAATAAACAAAATTGCTAACCCGATTACACCTGCCAAAAAGTAAATAGCATATTGCTGCACTTTACCTGATTGTACTTTCTTTATTTTTTCAGATATGGCTGTTGTTGAGTTCCCGGTCAGATTCACCAATCCATCCACAATATTTTTATCGAACCATGCTGCCGGCCGCCCAATTAAATTGAACACTATTTTTTTGGCGATGAACAAATAGATTTCATCAATATAAAATTTATTGTAAGCGGATGTATACAGTCCATTCAGTGAAGCTGCCAGTTTTTCCGGCCTTTCATTTTGTTTTTTATACAACCACATAGCGGTGAAAATGCCCAGCAATCCTAATGCTACGGGTGCAATGGAAAATTGAAGGTGAAGATGGCTTTCTAATGCTCTTCCATCAGAGCTTACAAATTTTCCGAAAGGAATAAAACCAGCAGCAGCAGTTCCTATTCCCAGTAGTACTAAAGGAAGCGTTATGGCAAAGCCGCCTTCATGATGATGGACCTCACTCCCCGCCCTCTCCAAAGGAGAGGGGGCCGGCTTGTTCCAGAAAATTGAAAAATATAATCGGAACATATAGAAAGCCGTCAGCCCGGAAGTAATTAATGCTATCCAGTAAATGATAGTGTTGTTTTGAGATGCTGCCAGCAAAATTTCTTCTTTGCTGAAAAAGCCCGCAAACGGAGGAACGCCGGCAATGGCGAGGCAGGCAATTAAAAAAGTAATATGTGTAATGGGTAAATATTTTCTCAGTCCGCCCATGTCTTTCATTTCATTGCTATGCACATAATGTATCACTGCTCCTGCAGCAAGGAAGAGCAACGCTTTAAACATGGCATGGGTAAACAAATGAAACATGGAAGCTGTATATCCCAATCCACCCTCACCACCATATTTTGAAACGCCAAGGGCAAACATCATAAAACCTATCTGCGACATGGTGGAATAAGCCAGCACTCTTTTTATATCCGTTTGTGTACAGGCCATAATGGCTGCAAGGATAGCTGAGATGGCCCCAACCCATCCAACTATTTCAAGCACTCCCGGTGTGGTGATGGAGAAAACGGGAAATAATCTTGCCACTAAAAAAACACCAGCCACAACCATCGTAGCGGCATGTATCAAAGCTGAAACCGGAGTAGGCCCTTCCATGGCATCGGGCAGCCAGATATGCAAAGGGAACATGGCGCTTTTACCGGCACCGCCAATAAATACCAATGCAGCGCCCCATGTTAATGCGGATGCACCAAGGAATGTAGAAGCAGCTGCAGTTTTTAACTGACCCGATTCAGGAGAAGTTAATGTAGCGATCAGTGTATTGAAATCAAGAGTACCAGAACTAAATGATAAAATTAAAATGCCAATTAAGAATCCAAGATCAGCAAAACGGGTAACGATAAATGCTTTTTTACAAGCCGCAACTGCTGATGGCTTTTTGTAATGATACCCGATGAGTAAAAATGATGAGACTCCAACCAACTCCCAGAAAATATATATCTGGAAAAGATTGGAAGAAATAACCAGTCCGAGCATGGAGAAAGTAAAAAGGGAAAGAAACGAAAAGAATGTTGAAAACCGTTCTTCTCCTTTCATGTAGCCGAGGCTGTAGATATGCACCATCAGCGATATAAAGGTAACGACAACAATCATCATCATAGATATAGAGTCCTGAAGGATTCCCATATCTATTGACAGGTTTTCTGAAAACCGCAGCCATGTATAATTTACAGGGACTAATCTTGGATAGAAACCAACATTTGCGGTAGTAAAGTAAGTATAAGCGGTATATAATGCCAGGATCGTTGATATCAATATCAAAACTGTTCCGATAATACCAGAACTGTTTTTAAAATATTTTCTGCCGAATAAACCCAGCAATACAAATCCTGCAAGCGGCAGCAGTGGAATCAGTGCTATGATCGTTGCGTCAGGCATTTTAATACTTCAATTCTTCTGCGTTTTCTACGTCAATAGAATTATGGCTACGGTATAAATTTATAATGATCGCAATAGCCACTGCTGCTTCTGCAGCAGCAATAGCGATGATAAATACCGTAAAAAACAAGCCATCCATTTTCCCCGGCCACAGATATTTATTGAATGCAATGAAATTCAGGTTAACACTGTTTAAAATCAATTCTATGCTCATGAGCATGGTAATAAGGTTCCTTCTTGTCAGGAAACCATATACGCCGATAAAGAACAGTGCAGCGCTGATAAATAGAATATGGTATAATCCAGGTTGCATTAATTTAATATCGAATAATGAACAAAGAATGATGAATATCGAATTGGCATCCTCATTTCTTTAATCTTTTTTCTTTTCTTTCTGCTTCCATGTTTTTCTTCGTTGTTTCAATGCTTTTTACAAAAATTGAAATCAACTCATTACTTTCAATCAATCCCTTTTCCAGGATTTCTATTTTATCTGTTAAAGGCACTTTTTTGATTATCCTCAAAGCATTTCTGGATTCCCTCAATTCCTTGAGTAAAATTTTAAGTTTATGAATAAAGTCTGCCCTCGATTCCGCACTTTGTGCTTCTCCATAATGTAGCGCCGGGGAAGTTCCGGATCTTACTAATTGTCCGGCTAAATGATTTCCTGCTCTGGTATTAAATAAACTTTCTGCAATCTGTATAACTAAAACAGCAAAATCAATTAACCGTTCTTCAAGGTCATATTTTCTTTTTTCTTCCACTTTACAACTTATTTAGTTCATCATTCGATGTTCCTTGTTCATTATTCGTTATTCTCTTCGGGCTTCTCATGGCAATGACAATACACCCAATCATGGCTGCAAGCAGCAGCATACTCACTACTTCAAAGGGCAGTGCATAACCTCCCTCAGTTACGCTTAGCATTTTCCTGCCGATATCAGATACTCCTGTATTCACGGGTTCATCCGCCGATTCGTAAAATGTATTCTGGTACACTTGCAGCATGGTCAATCCAAAACCACAAAATACAGCCAAGGCTGAAAATATTTTTCTGCCGATCTTTTGTTTAAGTAATTTTTCTCCCGCCTGCTGGGTAAGAAAAATGGAGAAGATGATAAGCACAACAATACCGCCAACATATACTACGATCTGTACCGCCGCTATAAACTGGTAATTAAGCCAGAAATAAATACCAGCAATACCTATTAAAGAGAATAATAAATAAATGGCAGCCCGGAAGATCTGTCTTGTGGAAACAGATAACAATCCGCTTACCAGTGTAAGAGCCGCTAATAAATAAAATATGACAGTAGAGCCATTCATTATTCTACGCCTTCCCTGATTTTAGAGCCGGGATTGTTTAAAATTTTTGTCAGTTGGTTTCTGTCGAATACACTGTGTTCAAAAGTTTGCGCCATTTTTATTGCATCTGTCGGGCAGGCTATGATACATAAATTACACATGGTACACAACTCCAGGTGATATACTAATTTGTCAATTGCTTTTTTCTTTTTGCCGTCCGGCATTATTTCAAATTTGGTGATCACTTTAATGGTTCCATTGGGGCAAGCCAGTTCACAAGCTGTACAACCGGTGCAGGCATGTTCATTGTTTTCATTATGCGGCATTACCACTTCACCCTTAAACCGCTCCGGCAAATTCAATATAGCCTTGTTGTCAGGGTACTGTTGCGTAATGATCTCTTTGTGATGGGTAAAATAATAGCCGGTCATCCGCATGCCTTTCAGCAGTGATCTTACTGCACCCCAAACCTCTTTTATGTATTTAACTATAAACATTGGTTCCGTTTAAAAATGCCATTTCAATATCGCCATCGCAGTTATCAATAACAAATTAATCATGCTGATTGGCAATAAATATTTCCATTCTAAATTCAGCAACTGGTCAATTCTTAATCTTGGGAATGTCCACCTGAACCACATAATGACGAAAATCAGGAAAAATGTTTTTCCAAAAAACCAGATACTTGACGGAATAAAATCCATCACATGGTTAAAGCCTTGCCAGTTGCCAATATGAAACGGCATCCATCCACCCAAAAATAATGTAGCGCCGATGGCACACACAATGAATACATTCACATATTCCGCTAAAAAGAACAAAGCGAATTTCATTCCTGAATATTCGGTATGAAACCCCGCAGTTAATTCCGATTCGGCTTCTGCAAGGTCAAACGGCGCCCTGTTGGTTTCAGCAGTTACGGCGATAATGAATGTGACAAAAGCAATAATAGCCGGAATATGTCCCTTAAAGATCCACCAGCCATCGGCCTGTGAATATATAATGTCCGAAACACTGAGACTTCCGGTAAGCACAACAATAGCTAATGCAGATAAGCCGGCAGATAATTCATAGCTCACAATCTGTGCGCCGCTGCGCATGGCGCCCAGCAGGGAATACTTATTGTTGCTGGCCCAGCCTGCCATTAAAATACCAATAACAGAAACAGAAGAAATGGCTGAAACATACAACACACCAATATTAAGATCCCACATCTGAAAATCTTTGGCAAAGGCAATAGGAGCCATCAATAACATGGCAACAATCATAGCAACGAATGGTGCAAGATTGAATAGTAATTTATCGGCTCCGCCGGGAGTCAGTCCTTCTTTCACCAAAAGTTTTACCGTATCTGCCAATGATTGAAACATCCCTTTGGGTCCCACACGATTTGGCCCCAGCCTGATCTGCATCCAGGCAGAAACTTTTCTTTCCATCAATACCAATATCAAACCAAGTATAGCAAATAGGCTGATAACACAAACACCCACGATCAGCATCTCAAAGATCAATGCCCATGTTGGATTGAATGTTTGATTCAACCAGTTTTGAATAGTATCGGTTATTTTAGATAAGCTCCACATGCTTAAATGATAAATATAAAATCTAAAATGATGAATGAAAAAGTTGAATACACTATTCCGTTTTATATTTTACATTCAATATTTTGCATTTTACATTTCTATTATCTGTCTATATCTGGTATCACCAAATCCAGTGTTCCCATCGCTGCAATCAAATCACCGATCTTCCCGCCCCGTATCATATGATCCAGTGCAGATAAATTGGAAAAGCCGGGTGAACGAAATCTAATTCTGTAAGGAGTAGCTCCCCCCTCGCTGACAATGTAAACACCAAATTCGCCACGGGCTGTTTCTACTCTTGAATAAAATTCTCCTTTGGGCAATTTCAATACAGCTTTTGTTTTGGCCTGGAAATCGCCTTCAGGAATATTATCAATTAACTGTTCAATTATTTTTATGGATTGTCGCAGCTCCCTTATCCGCACCATGTAACGGGCAAATGAATCGCATCCTGTTTCTAAGATTTCTTCAAACTCTACTTTGTCATACACTTCATACGGATACAGTTTGCGGATATCACAACTTGCAGTGCTGCCTCTTGCTGTTGGGCCGGTACACCCATAAGAAATGGCATCTTCTTTTGAAAGAAACCCAACGCCTTTCATCCTGTTCCGGAAGATCACATTTCCTGTTACCAGTTCATCGTATTCATCCACTTTTGATTTGAACAGAATAATAAAGTCTTTTACTCTTTTCTGAAAGTTGGGATGAATATCCGCCATCACACCTCCGGGTACCATATAATTCATAGTTAACCTTGCGCCGCAGGTTTCTTCCATGATGTCATTGATGGTTTCCCTTTCACGAAAAGCATGAAAGAATGGAGTAAAGGCACCGAGGTCCATGGCCATGGCTCCCCACCACAATTCGTGAGAAGCAATACGGGTCAGTTCATCCATGATCACCCTGATAACCTGTGCCCTTGGGGGAATTTCTACCTGCAACCCTTTTTCTACACATAAGGCACATCCATGATTATTGATGTGTGAAGAAAGATAATCCATCCGGCTGGTAACATAAATGAACTGGCGGTAAGTGAGGCTCTCACACATTTTTTCAATAGAACGGTGGATAAAACCGAGATGAGGCTCTACTTTTTTAATTGTTTCGCCATTCAAAGTAATTACCAAATGCAATACGCCATGTGTAGCAGGATGCTGGGGGCCTACATTAATAACGAATTCGGCCCCCCCGCCCTCCTCTAAGTCTCCCCCACCGGGGGAGACTTCCGAACTGTCCTTAATTATTTCAGTTTGCCTGTACATTAAATAATATCGAATAACGAACAAGGAATGATGAACATCGGATTATAAACGACCTGAACTTCATTATTCGATATTCCTTGTTCTGTGTTCATTATTTTAAAGTTTTATCATATTAACCGGGTCCTCAAAATCTTTTCTCATTGGATTTTTTCCTTCCCATCCATCCGGTAATATCAATAACCGCAGATCAGGATGGTTCAGGAAATTAACACCAAACATTTCATAAGATTCCCTTTCATGAAATTCAGCTGTTTTCCAGATATTGGATACTGTTTCTATCTCAGGTTTATCCCTGTTCAGCTTTGCTTTGATAACAATATTGTGGCGATACAGTGTGGAAGTTAAATGATATACCATGGTAAGATGCGTCTTCCAGTCAATGCAGGTCAGGCAAAAAAGATAATCGAAGAATAATGAGCCTTCATTGCGAAGTTGCTTTGCAAATGACAACCAATCAGCAGACCCGATATTCACAGTCAACCATTCGCCACCTTCTTCAAATGCTGCAGAGGGTAAGAGTTCTGTGATTTTTATTTTTAATTCTTCGGTTGTCATTCAGCCATTATCCAATTTATGATTCTTCTTAACTCCCTTTCATGGGCTGGGGGTTCCTTATCTGCTCTCTTGTTAATCCGCTTTTTATTTTCTGCTGCAGGGTAATCAATGAATGCAATAATGCTTCAGGTCTGGGCGGGCATCCAGCCACATATACATCCACTGGTATCACATGGTCAGCGCCTTTTACTACTGAATATGTATTGTAGAAGAATGGTCCGCCACTGATAGCACAGGCTCCCATGGCAATCACATATTTTGGGTCAGCCATCTGATCGTATAATCTTTTTAGTACCGGCGCCATTTTGTTGACAATGGTTCCGGCAATTATTATGACATCGGCTTGCCGGGGTGTGGCACGGGCCACTTCAAATCCAAATCTTGAAAAATCGTATTTAGCCGAGGCTACTGCCATCATTTCAATACCGCAACAACTGGTGGCAAATGTTAAGGGCCATAAAGAGTTTGATCTTGCCCAGTTGATAACATCATCCAGTTTGCTGAGCACTATGCCGCCACCTGCAGTTTCATGTATCTGGCCGGGAAAGGAAGCCCCCTCTAAATCTCCCCCTGCGGGGGAGACTTTAGAAGATTCATTTAATATGTTTGTTTCTTTATCCATTTGCTCGCTCCATCTTTCAGGTTTGTGTGTTGGTGGCCTCCCCTATCGGGGGAGGTCGGGAGGGGGCTTTACATCCATTTCAATGCCCCCTTTTTATGAGCATATAAAAATCCCATAAACAATATGAAAAAGAAAATCACAATTTCAATTAATGCAAACCACCCCAGGGTCTTTGCTACCACTGCCCAGGGATAAATGAATATCAGTTCCACATCAAAAATCAAAAATATCAGGGCGAATAAATAATAACCAACATTTAATTGTATCCATGTTTTTCCCTGTGTAGGAATCCCGCATTCGTAAGGTTCTGCTTTCTGCTGATTCTTGGTAGCTTTTGTAACCAGCTTGGCAATAAGGATAGCAATGGAAGAAAATGCCAGGGCAGCAATTATTAAAACGATCATAGAGGAGGCGCCCATAGAAAAAATTGGTTAGTTGAAGTCAAAATTTATCGTTACAAGTTAGCGAAAAAATAGCAATAGTAAGTCTGCAGGCGGTATGTGTTTGATATTCTGACAGATGATTTTAGTTTTTATCTGATTTGTAAAAAACAAGCCCGGCAAAAAATATTTAACCATATAGTTCCTGGTGTATTGCTTTTCTATCATACCCCATATCCGTTATTCTTTTTTTGGCTTCATCAATCATATTTTTCCAGCCGCAAAGAAAGAAAGAGACGGCCGGCCTGCCGGCGCATAATTCTTCATAAACAGGATGTACATAACCATGGCGGCCTGCCCATTCTTCCCTGGAAAGAGTGGGGATGTAATTAAAACCGGGCAGTTCCTTCTGCAACTGGTTTAATTCATCAAAGTAAAGTAGGTCTTCTTGTTTACGGGTACCGTAGATCAGGGTAATATTTTTATGCGGGATATTATGGTTTTTGATGTGATGGGACATGCTGCGGAAAGGAGCAATGCCTGTACCGGTACAGATAAAAAAAATGTCTTTTTGTAAATGTTCTTCTTTTAAAGTAAAAACACCCTGGGGCCCGCGGAGTATGAGTTCACTACCTACATCAACTTTCGTAAATAAATAGGTGGTTCCCAAACCTCCTTCCAGTAAAACGATCACCAATTCTAAAACATTGGTCTCATCAGGCCAACTGGCAATAGAATAACTCCTGACCCTTTTGTTTGGTTTTTCGTGAATGGGCAGATCCAGCGTAACAAACTGGCCGGGTATAAAATCAAAAGCTTTTAATTCCGGCATTTCGATCCAGAAACGTTTTGTATTATGTGTTGCGTTTTCTATGCGGATAATTGTTCCTTTTCGCCAGGGTTGAAGTGCCATTTTTAAAATTTGATTGCAAAAATAGGGTACGCTGGTTTATTATTCCCTGATGCGGGAAATAATAAAGAGGCCATCTCAAAAGTCAATTTTTGCCGGTGAGACGGTAAGGCAATAAGAAATCTTCAATTGAAATGAATGCTTTCCGTCTTTCCCCCCTTCCCAGCAATTATAAAATTTATATAGTTTTTGACAGCCTCTTTTCTCTATGTCAATGGCAAGCAATCGAATGCTGATGCTCCGGTCAGCATACCGGCATTTTTGGCTGGATTGTATCAATATAAAAACTTTTAAACACCGGCAACAGTTTGCAGGACTTTTATTTTTTTCACTGGTATATAATATTTTTTCCCTTGGTAAAAATAACTGACAATAAGCTCCGCATGTTTGGTCATGTTCAGCAACCATGACGAAGATTTCTTTATATTACCGCAGGCTTCGGAATGTGAAATGGAGATGACCCGCAGTTTGGTAGCCGGAACCAGAATAGTTTTTACCGGGTTATCAGGTATATCATAATTGGTAGTAATAACCGGCGTTGAATCAACCGGGCTTGTTTGTGTTTTATAGCATTTCCCTTTTATCCAAACTTCTGTAAAATTGATTTTGACAAATGACTTATTAACGGCAAAAATGTAATAATTTACAGGAAGTTCTTTTGGGCGAAGGGGCCTGCCGTTTTCATCTACAGGAATAGTTCCCGGCATTACCACCTGTGAATAAGCATATATTTTTATCCGCGGCTGTGCCAAAACGGAACAGGATATGAACAATAATAAAAGGAAGTATAGCTTTTTCATAATAACGTTTACTTTTACAGATGATTTTTTCAGGGGTTTGACATAAAAAATATTGTAAAAACACAACCCGGATTTTCAAACTTACGTTAATTTAGTGGCCTTCTTTCCGGCATAAAAAAAGTAAAATGATGCAACTAAAACGATTTGTTATTTTTTTATTGGCAACC
Source organism: Sphingobacteriales bacterium (assembly GCA_023251215.1). Classification (GTDB taxonomy): domain Bacteria; phylum Bacteroidota; class Bacteroidia; order Chitinophagales; family Chitinophagaceae; genus JAHEZF01. The sequence goes on from JAHEZF010000020.1 coordinate 11,659, forward strand.
AGCATTTTTTGGCGCTGTGCCGATACACATGAGTCTGTAAAAAATTCTTCCCGTGCCGAAATGGATGGAATGGAACAGGCTATGCAGCAGGAGTTCATGATGACCCGTGACCCGCAATTAAATGTGATACCTAACGGGCGGCTGGTAGCGGCACAAGCTTATATGCAAACCCTGCAGGGAGCAGGAAGAATTAATGCATTGGCATGGCAGGAAAGAGGCCCCAGCAATGTGGGAGGAAGAACCCGTGCCATCATGATTGATAAAAGAGATGCAAGCGGCAATACTGTTTTTGCCGGTTCTGTTGGCGGCGGGCTTTTTAAGACAACTAATTTTACCAGCGCAACACCCACATGGACGATAGTGAATGATTTTTTACCCAACCTCGCTATTACCTGCCTGGTGCAGGACAACAGCAACCAAAACATAATGTACGCAGGCACCGGTGAAGGATGGTTTAATATTGATGCCATTCGCGGCCGCGGCATTTATAAAAGCACTGATGGAGGAAATACATGGAATGTTCTTGCTTCTACTATTGTAACAACGCCATCGGATTCTACCTACGAATATGTACAGGATCTGGCGATTGATAATAACGGGAATGTATATTGTTGTTTGAGAAATTTAACCGGCGCCGCAAGGGGTGTACGAAGATCAACCAATGGAGGAACGACATGGGCACAAGTACTCGGTGCTCCATTAACTGTTCCCATAGTATTTGCTACTGGAAGAGCATCTGATCTGGAAGTTGCATCCAATGGAGATGTATATGCATGTCTTGGTGTTTTTGGAAAAGGCTCCATCTGGAAATCTTCTTTTGCTACTAATGGAGCTAATACCGGAGCATTAGGAACCTGGGTAGATATAACTCCTCTCTGGGTGCTTACCCGCCAGAGGATTGAATTAGCTATTGCTCCTTCGGATCCGCAAAAATTATATGTATTCGCACAGGATAGCGCAACCAGCCAGGTGATTGGTTTGTGGAGATCTACGAATGGAGGAGGAGTCTGGGATTCTGTAGGATCGCCATCTGCATTAAATAATGGCTCAAATTCCCAAACCTGGTATGATTTGATTGCTGCGGTTGATCCTAACAATCCAAATACACTTGTTGCCGGTGGCCTGCATATTGCGAAATCAACCGATGCAGGACTAAACTGGACAACGATCAGCAGCGGCCAGGCTCATGTTGACCATCATGCTTTGATCTATAACGGCTCCACAAAACTTATTGATGGCAATGATGGGGGAATTTATTATTCGGAAACTATTGATCAGCCTTCCCCGGCTTTTACTAATAAGAATAACGGCTATAACGTCACCCAATATTATGCCTGTGATTATCATCCTTCCAATGCCAATTATTTTTTAGCCGGCGCACAGGATAATGGAACTCAAAAATTTATTTCTGCCGGCATCAATGCAACCACGAATGCCACAGGTGGCGATGGAGGCTTTTGTCATATTCGACTGACGGATGGCCAGGTGCAAATAACTTCTAATACTGGAAATAATTATAGTCGTTCTGTAAATGGCGGAACCAGTTTCTCTTCGTTGGGTGCCAGCATTAATAATAACCGGGGTCAGTTTATTAACCCAACCGATTTTGATGATAATAATAATATCCTGTATTGTGGTGACGATGCCGGCAATTATTATTTAATTACAGGTTTGGATGCTGCGGCTTCAGCGCAGCAGGTAACAGTTGCAACTATGGGCACAAGAGAAGTTACAGCTGTAAGAGTTGATGCAGGCGCAACAGGCACTATCTGGCTTGGCACTTCATTCAATGCTGTTCCGATGGTTCTAAAATTAACGAATGCCAATACACCTTCTCCAACTGTTGCTGTAAGTTCATTAATTAATGTTGCATCCGGCGCCGTCATATCATGCATTGATATTGATCCGGCAAATGCCAATCACATACTGGTAACTCTTTCTAATTATGGTATTGTAAGTGTTTGGGAAAGTACAGACGGGGGTACAACTTTCAGCAATATTGAAGGTAACCTGCCTGATATGCCGGTGCGCTGGGGAATATTTGCTCCTGCCAATGCACAATTGAATGGCGGCACCGGTGGAAACGGAGGCATATTGCTGGGTACGGAATTAGGAGTATGGACCACTTCGCAGATCAATGGCGCATCTACGGTATGGATACCCAATAACAGCGGGCAGGCCAATGTAAGTACTCACATGCTTAAGTGGAGGGCTTCGGATAATACCGTAGCTACCGCTACGCATGGCAGGGGTTTGTTCACTACTATACTTCCTACCGTAGTAACGGGAGTTTCCAATAACAGCATCACAAAAGATTTTATTAAATACAGTTTTGCGGAT
>JAHEZF010000161.1 GCA_023251215.1 Sphingobacteriales bacterium
CAATTGATTTGAAAAATTTTTATACAGGAACTGATTTTCCTGTTTCCATAAATGTCCGAAGAACTCCTTTCGGAGAAAATCAAAATGAAGATGTGCTGACGGGTTCCAATGGTTTTGCATTCTCACCTTCCATTACTGAATCGCACAACGCTATATTATATATCAATCCACATGTCACTTTGTATTTCCGTCCCGAAGTACATATAGTGAGCGAAGAAGGTCTGAACAGTTATGGGGCAGTTACCTGGGGACAATTCTTCGTGTACCAGGGCTTCAATGAACATTGCGGTTGGATGCATACCAGCAGCGCAGTTGACGCAGCTGATTCTTACATAGAAAAAGTAGAAAAGAAAGGCAACAAGTATTTCTATACATACAACAATACACAGAAAGAAGTAAAGCAGAAAAAAATTACGCTTCGGTATAAATCAGGCTTATCGTATGCTACTAAAACCATTAACACATTATATACACATCATGGCCCCATCATGGCAAACAGGAATGGACAATGGCTAAGTGTAAGAGCTGATAACCGCATCATGAATGGTTTGATTCAATGCTGGCAGCGCAACAAAGCAAAAAGTTTTGCTGATTTCAAAAAAACACTCGACTTAAAAGGAAACATTTCCAACAATACAGTATATGCCGATGCAGAAGGTAATATTGCCTACTGGCATGGCAATCGCATTCCCATCCGCGATGCAAAATATGACTGGAGCAAAGCCGTGGACGGAAGTGTATCGGCCACCGAATGGAAGGGCTTGCATAAGGTTGATGAAACTGTTCATGTTTATAATCCTCCCAATGGCTGGCTGCAGAATTGCAACTCCACTCCATTTACTGTGGCCGGCAGCAATAGTCCGAAAAAAGAAAACTATCCTGCCTACATGGCGCCAGACGGAGAAAATTTTCGCGGCATTAATGCAGTTAGAGTGCTAAGCGAACAAACCTCTTATACGATTGATAAAGTAATTAAAGCTGGTTATGATAGAAGATTGACCGCCTTTGAAATTTTAGTTCCGGCATTAGTAAAATCATATATACAACTTGTTTCTTTCGGGGATTCAACAACCCGTTTTCTTTCCGGCCCCATTGGTGAATTAAGCAAGTGGGATTATCGTTGTGCTGAAAATTCTATTGCTACAACACTTGCAGTAACATGGGGAGAAAAAATTTTACCGGCAATTTTCCGCACCAAAATAGTGGATGATGAAGAAGCTGATATTGTAGAAAAAACAAAACAATTTGCTGCCACTGCTACTCCTAATGAATTATTAGTTCCGCTTCGTGAAGCAGTAGTTGAATTGCAAAACAAATTTGGCCGCTGGCAAATACCCTGGGGTGAGCTCAACCGCTTCCAGAGAATTTCTTCTGATATTGATAATAAATTCGACGACAGCAAACCCGGCATTCCCGTAGGTTTTGTATCTTCTGCCTGGGGAATGCTGCCCTCCTATAGCAGCCGGACTTTTCCCGGTACAAATAAGAGATATGGGGTAAATGGCAACAGTTTTATTTGCGCAGTTGAATTCGGTAAAAGAATAAAAGCAAAATCTTTGCTCGCAGGCGGTGAAAGCGGCAATGAAAATTCAAAACATTTTTTTGACCAGGGGCTAATGTACAGCAAAGGACAGTTCAAAGATGTTTTGTTTTATAAAGAAGATGTTATGAGACACATGGAGAGGAGTTATCATCCGGGAGAGTAAATATGTGACTATATGAAAAAAACAATCTCTGCCATCATTGGGTTACTGTTCTTTTTTATTTCTTTTTCACAATACGATATTCTCATCCACAACGGAAAGATCATTGACGGTACCGGCAACAGCTGGTACTATAGTGATGTGGCGGTTAAAGATGGAAAGATCATTGCAATTGGTAAATTACCGAATGCAACCGCCGGTAAGATCATTGATGCCAGGGGGCTGATCGTGGCCCCCGGTTTTATTGATGTGCACACACATCTTGAAGGCGATGAAACAAAAGACCCGAACGCTACCAATTTTATTCTTGACGGGGTTACTACCTGCATTACCGGCAATTGCGGTTCATCCAATATTGATATCGGAAAATATTTAAGCTGGATTGATTCATTAAAACTTTCAATAAACGTGGCTACGCTTATTGGTCACAACGATGTCCGGAAAGCCGTAATGGGCCGTGCCAACCGTGATGCTACTCCCGGGGAAATGCAACAGATGGAAAATATTGTTGACAAAGCCATGCAGGATGGAGCTGTTGGTTTTTCTACCGGTCTTATTTATGTCCCGGGCACTTATACCAAAACACCCGAGATAGTTGCCCTGGCAAAAGAAGCTGCCAGATACAACGGGCTTTATGCCACCCACATGCGGGATGAAGGCGATAGTGTGACTTATGCCATTGAAGAAGCATTGACTGTCGGGCGGGAAGCAAAAATTCCGGTTGAAATTTCTCACTTTAAACTTAGCGGGCAACAGAACTGGGGAAGAAGTAAACAGACTGTTCCCATGATTGAGGCAGCGAGAAAAGAAGGAATTGAAGTAACCATTGACCAGTATCCTTATACCGCCAGCAGCACTTCCATCAGCACATTAATACCGGATGAAATTCTGGCTGATGGTCAGGATTCCATTAAAGCAAGATTACAAAGACCCGATGTAAAAAAATATGTCATCCGCTCCATGCTTGCAAGATTGAAAAAAAGAAAACTGAAACATTTTAGTTATGCAGTAGTAGCTTATTATTCTCCTGATACTACTTATAATGGCAAGAGCATTGAGCAGATCAACCGGATGATGGGAAGAAAACATAAAAGAAAGTATGAAGCGGAAACTATAGTCGACATCATGATGAATGGTGGCGCCAGTGCTGTATTTCATGGCATGAGTGAACAAGACGTTAAGCGCATCATGCAATATCCCTTCAATATGTTTGCCAGTGATGCCACGATAAGAACATTGGGAGCAGGCATGCCCCACCCGAGAGGCTATGGCACCAATGCAAGAGTGATGGCTGAATATGTGAGAGACCAAAAAATAATTTCTCTGGAAGAAGCTATCCGAAGAATGACATCATTGCCTGCGCAAAAATTTCAATTAAAAGACAGGGGGTTGCTGCGTGAAGGTTATGCTGCCGACATTGTGATATTTGATGAAAAAGAAGTACAGGATGTTTCTACTTACGATAGACCACATGCCTATTCCAAAGGTTTTCATTATGTGATTGTGAATGGTGTACTTACCGTAGATAATGAAACACATAATGGTGCGAGGGCGGGGCATGCCCTTTATGGACCGGGTCACCATTAATTAACTACTGCCTTTTTTATCATCTGCAGCAGGTTATGTTTTCGTGTCTGCCAATAATTATTGGGGTTTCCAAAAAATGAGCTAAACAGCATTAATAGCGGCATCTCATAAATTTATGTGATAGGGAAAGAAAAAGAAATTATAACTTCATTATATACTCCGCTGCTCCTATCCAATTTCTTTCAGTACCCGAAGACGGTCAATCAGGAAACTAAAAATTAAAAATATGGCAAGGTTTATTTCATTACTCAACTGGACAGACCAGGGTATCCGCAATGCCAAAGAAACCATCAACCGTGCACAGGCTGCACGCAAAGCATTTGAATCGGCAGGAGGTAAAATGGTTGATATTTACTGGACAATTGGGCAGTATGATGTGGTAGTTACATTCGATGCCCCCGACAGCGATACGGCTTACCGGTTAATGCTGGCAACAGGAATGCAGGGGAATGTGCGAACCCTGACAATGCCGGCCATGGACGAGCAGGCAATGTCAAAAATCCTGCAGGGTCTTTCCTGAAAAAGGAAAAAATATTGAATTGAAAATATTTTATGTGGGCTCTATTTTTTTCGATAAGTACCCATTAGTTCTCCCTGTGCCAGGATATGTCCTTTCATGGTTTTTTCCAATTGCTTTGCATCAGCGGAAGATGAAAGAGAAAGAAGGGTGTCCAGCGCATACAATTTAAAAAAGTAGCGGTGCATGCCGGATGGCGGACAAGGCCCCCCATATTCTGAGTTGCCCCATGAATTTTTTCCCTGCATAGCATTGGCGGGAACGCTGTTCTCTGCAATTTCTTTTGTTTGTACTGAAATATCCCACAACACCCAATGCACCCATGTCCCCACCGGTGCATCAGGATCGTCCATTATAAGTGCAAGCGATTTTGCAGCAGCAGGAATATCTGCAATTTGCAGCGGAGGATTTATATCAGTTCCCTGGCAGGAATATTTTGACGGAATGCTTTCGCCCTGTTTGAAAGCACTGCTTTCTATTTTCATGACCGGTAAATTTTGAAATGAAGAATTGCTTTCATTGCCTGACTGGCAGCTAAACAATAATGCAAAGGTTAGTCCTTTGGATAAATTCCGGAAAGACATAAACATCTTGCCACAGTTTTTGCAGATGGGCATTTCCTGATTTTAATCAATATATCCGGGATAAGTTGGGTCATTAAGTCTTTGCTTGAGAAAGACCATCCCACTACTTTCAATATTTCCCGATAGTTGCCAGCTACTCAGTTTCTCGGCCGGTAAATATCAGTTACCAGCAACCTTAAATTAGTCATTCCAATGTTTTTGCCTTTGTGGGTAATTGGCCCCCCTACCATTCCCATTCCTGTTTTAAACTCTACTACCTGCTTTGTGCCATCCTGTAGTGTTAATTCAGCGGTACTGCCTTCGAGAACATAAATGACGTTGTCCGGGTGAGTATGCATAGCAACGGAATCACCCGGTTTAAATGTCGCCTCGTAAAACTTAACGCCAAGAGTATCGGAAAACATTTTAATAAAAGCTGCTTC
>JAHEZF010000162.1:0-3398 GCA_023251215.1 Sphingobacteriales bacterium
GAATATTATTGGGAACTGAACTGGGAGTGTGGACCACATCGCAGATCAATGGCGCATCTACGGTATGGATACCCAATAACAGCGGGCAGGCCAATGTAAGTACTCACATGCTTAAGTGGAGGGCTTCGGATAATACCGTAGCTGCCGCTACGCATGGCAGGGGTTTGTTCACTACTATACTTCCTACCGTAGTAACGGGAGTTTCCAATAATGGCATAACAAAAGATTTTATTAAATACAGCTTCAATGATAATAACCATTTGCAGATTGTTATTGGCACATTGCAAACAAGAACCATGACTATTCAGTTGATGGATATGAATGGACGTATAGTGCACAGCAGCCAGGGCCGCTACCAAAATTCAACCATTGATATTGGCAGGTTGCAAAGAGGCAGCTATGTTTTGAAAATAACCGGTAATAACAGGGAGAATTTTGTAAAACAGTTTGTGATAAAATAATCGGCTCTAAAGCGGGATAAGGTTAGATTATTTATTGATAAGATAGTTATCTTTGCGCCTCTCATGGGTGTACAGGATTTGTTGAAACAGTACCAGGATACCCCCCGCCTTTTTCAATTGGCGGACAGGCTCTCGTTTCCCTGTCCCGATCCTTCGGGAGCCCAACCCCCAAAAATCATTCTTAAAAATCTGCAAGCCAGCTCATCACAATTTGTGGTAGCTGCTGCATTCCTGCATCCTTCCTGTGCACAGCTTAACCATCTTATTATATTGAATGATGCAGAAGAAGCGGCCTATTTTCATAATACACTTGAAAACCTGACAAAGGCGCTGGATATTTTTTATTTCCCTTCTTCATTTAAGAACAGGAAGAATTTCCGGTTGCTGAATTCATCACATGTAATGTTGCGTATAGAAGCATTGACGAAAATAGCTGCCGGCCTCCCCTCTCCGGACGGAGAGGGGTCAGGGGTGAGGCGTAAGATAATCGTTACTTACCCTGAAGCTTTATTTGAAAAGGTAATACCTCCCTCCAGAATTTCTTCCAATATCATTCATATCAAATCAGGCGATGAACTGAATGTGGAGCAGTTGCTGCTGAAATTTTCTGATTATGGATTTGAAAGAACCGATTTTGTTTATCAGCCGGGGCAGTTTGCCATCCGCGGAGGCATCCTTGATATTTATTCTTTTGGCAATGAAAAACCTTACCGCATTGAATTATTTGGCAACGAGGTGGATTCTATCCGCATAATAGATCCGGAAACACAGTTAAGTGAAAGAAAACTTTTGCATGTAAGTATTATACCCAATATAGATACGCTGCCGATGCGTGCCGGTATCGAAAATGAAGTTTATCCCCTGAATGGAGGGGAAAGAATTTCTCTGTTTGATTTTTTACCGGAAAATACAGTTGTGTGGTTGCAGGATTATGAAATATGTATAGAAAAGTTAGATGAAGCTGAAAGCGACCTGCAATCATTTTTGCGTATTCTGGAGGAAACAAAAACAAAAGAGGTTTCCCTGCCGGACAGGCACGCAAAGTACAGGGATCAACTTTTTAGAAATAAGTATCAGGAAGAAACTGATGATAAACTGCTGAAGAAAGATATAAGGGCAGATGATTTTATTACTTGCAAAAATTTTGAAGACAAAATTTTTCAAAGACTTGTGATTGGCTTTGGCTATTCGGGGTATTTACCAATTCATTATTCCCCATTCCCCATTGACTTTCGTACCAAAGAGCAACCAGCATTCAACCGGCAATTTGATCTGCTCATCAAGGATTTGAAAGGTTGGGAAAGCAAAGGATTTCAGCTTTACATATTTGCAGAAAATCCAAAACAATTAGAAAGGCTCGATAGTATTTTCAGGGACCTGAAAGCAGAAATTCATTTTAACCCTGTTGCCACTTCTATTCATGAAGGATTTATTGATGAAGACCAGAAGATCGTTTGCTATACCGACCACCAGGTATTTCAGCGCTATCACAAATACAAAGTAAAACAGGCTTATAACAAGAATAAGGCATTAACCCTGCGAACACTTCGTGAACTGCAGCCCGGAGATTTCATCACCCATATTGATCACGGCGTTGGAATTTATAGCGGCCTGCAAAAATTGGAAGTAAATGGAAGATTACAGGAAGCTGTCCGGATAATTTATAAAGACAGCGATATTCTGTATGTCAACATAAATTCACTTCACAAGATTGCCAAATACACCGGTAAGGAAGGAACCGTTCCGAAAGTTAATAAACTCGGCAGCGATGTATGGAACAGGTTAAAAGATAAAACCAAGGCCAGGGTTAAGGAAATCGCATTTGACCTGATAAAACTTTATGCCAAACGAAAAGCGCAGCAGGGTTTTCAGCATACTCCGGACAATTATATGCAAACTGAACTGGAAGCATCATTTATTTATGAAGACACACCGGATCAGGGTAAAGCCACGGCGGATGTAAAAAAAGATATGGAATCGCTGTCGCCAATGGATCGTTTGGTTTGTGGTGATGTGGGCTTTGGTAAAACCGAAGTAGCTATCCGTGCTTCTTTCAAAACCTGTTTAGACGGGAAACAAGCGGCTGTTCTCGTTCCAACAACCATTCTTGCTTTCCAGCATTACCAAACTTTCAGTGACCGGCTAAAAGATTTTCCGGTAACTATAGATTACATCAACCGTTTCAAATCAACCAAACAAAAAAAAGAAACGCTGAAAAAACTGGAAGAAGGTAAAATTGATATTCTTATCGGCACGCATGCTTTACTTGGAAAAGATGTACGGTTCAAAGACCTTGGATTACTGGTGGTGGATGAAGAACAAAAATTTGGCGTAGGGCATAAAGAAAAAATAAAAACACTGCGGACAACTGTTGATTGTTTGACGCTGACCGCTACACCCATACCAAGAACATTGCAGTTCTCACTGATGGGCGCAAGAGACCTGAGCATCATTAACACAGCGCCGCCTAACCGGCAACCGATACAAACTGAAGTGCAGGTGTATAATGAAGATGTGATCCGTGATGCAATTTATTACGAGGCAGAAAGGGGGGGCCAGGTATTTTTTATTTACAACCGCATCAATGGTCTGGCAGAAATGGCAGGCATCATCCAGGGGCTTTGCCCCGATCTGAGTATCGGCTATGCACACGGTCAGTTGGAAGGTCATGAGCTGGAAGAAAAAATTCTTGACTTCATTGATAAAAAGTATGATGTATTGGTTTGTACCAATATTGTAGAAAGTGGCGTGGATATTCCGAATGTAAATACCATTATCGTTAATAATGCTCACCAGTTTGGTTTAAGCGACCTGCACCAGTTACGGGGCCGGGTAGGACGCAGTAATAAAAAAGCATTCTGTTATTTGCTGGCGCCTCCATTGAGCACTCTGCCTGATGATTCAAGAAAAAGATTGCAAACGTTGGAACAACACAGT
>JAHEZF010000162.1:3408-4812 GCA_023251215.1 Sphingobacteriales bacterium
TCGGGGTGCAGGAAATATACTTGGTGGTGAGCAAAGCGGTTTTATGGCAGAGATCGGTTTTGAGATGTACCAGAAAATTCTTGATGAAGCCATTCGTGAATTGAAGCGCAGTGAATTCAAAGAACTTTTTAAGGAAGAGATTGCAAGGCAGGATGATTTTGTACAGGATTGCACCATAGATACTGACCTGGAAATATTAATTCCCGATGAATATGTAGAAAGTATTACTGAACGTTTATCATTGTACACAAGATTAGATAGCTGCGAAACAGAAGAGGAATTGCAATACATGAAGAAAGAACTTGCAGATCGCTTTGGCGCTTTACCGCAACAGGTGGAAGACCTCTTCGTCACAGTGCGATGCAGAAAGCTGGCTGTTGAACTTGGCTTTGAAAAAATGTCATTGAAGGATAATGTGCTGCGTTGTTTCTTTATTAACCGGCCCGACTCTTCCTATTTTGAATCTAAAACCTTTACCATGATTTTAAATTACCTGCAAACACAAACCAATAAAGCGAGATTAAAGCAGGTGGGCAGACTGTTTATGCTTTTAGCAGAGCCAATGAAAAGCATGGAGGAAATGCACCGCTTTCTTGCAGAGTTGCATCGCTTTTCTTTTACCAAAGCCGGAACTTCTGCAGAATAACGTCAGGGCTTTCTGCTGTGCTGGTATTCTGTGTTTCGTCAGCCGGAACAGAAGCTCAATAGAATTACGGAAGTTGAAGTTAAATTCTTTTGTTGAGATTTATTCGTTCAGCCGGAACTGCAATTGATAGCGATATGCAGATGAGGTTATATTCGTCAGCCAGTATAGCAGAAAACCCCATGTTATAAGCAGTAATTAATCAATCTGTTTCTTGTCTATAAGGTTCTTTTGTGTTTGATACCATGGATCTGTTATTTTTATCGCATTGGTAATGTATTCTTTTATTGGTTTCGGAAGATCATTTAGCGTTCCATTAATACAATACTCAAAACCGATGTCTGATTTATTGTCGGAAAAACTAATTTTTACTTTGCAAGTTTGTTTTGTGGTATCACAATCAGCAGGAGCTTGTTCGCAATATGATATAAGGTCGTTTGAAACGGTTTCCATTAAATTATCAAAAAGTTTCTCTTGGGTAATTCCCATAAAAAAGTCTTTGTCTGTGGAATCAACAATGCCACTGCCGTTTCTGTTAATGGTGCCGTCTTTAGCAAGTAAAATAGCGAGACTATTTGTATTTGAGATATCAACTTCAAGTGTCGTGGCCAAAAATTGATTTTTTTTGACACTTGCCTTTTCACTGCTGGTTTGCCCACAAGAAAATAAAAAGAAAATTTGTACGGAAAGAATCAAGAGCTTTTTAATGTTTTTCAGAAGAAAAGTTATTTTAATTTTCATTAATAATTGTTTTTGAGTTT
>JAHEZF010000163.1 GCA_023251215.1 Sphingobacteriales bacterium
ATTCTTTGCCCCATACCCACAATATCATAACAAAAATGAGTATGGCGAGGATGATGTTTGTTATAATTCCCCCCAGCATAATAATTAACCGCTGCCAGGCAGGTTTGCTACGGAATTCAAAGGGTTGAGCCGGTTGTTTCATTTGCTCTTTGTCCATGCTTTCATCAATCATCCCCGATATTTTTACATATCCCCCAAGCGGAATCCAGCCAAGTCCGTATTCAGTTTCTCCTTTTTTCTTTTTCCATAAAGAGAACCAGGGATTGAAAAAAAGATAAAATTTTTCAACCCTGCAGCCAAACCACCGGGCTGTAATAAAATGTCCGAATTCATGCAGGATGATCAGTATGGAAAAAGAAAGGATAAACTGTGCCGTCTTTATACCAATGACACCCCAGTCAATTGCTAATAGGTAATTCATAATATTAAAAAACATCCCAACCAGCAGGTTGGGAACTTTTATAGTTTGATTATATCCGCTGCAAAGTTACGGGCCTCGCCATCGCTTTCAAAATATTCCTCCAGTGTAGGTTTCTCGATAAAAGGAACCCGTTGCATGGTTTTTTCAATAGCATCAGTCATATCAAGAAAGTTGATACGGTTGCGCAGAAAGGCATACACGGCAATTTCATTAGCCGCATTCATCACACAGGGCAGGTTGCCACCTTTATAAAGCGCTTCCCTTGCCAGTACAAGATTTCTGAATGTTTTAACATCAGGTTCTTCAAAGGTCAGTGTACTTACTTTTTTAAAATCAAAGCGGGGATAATCATTCTTTATCCTTTTTGGAAATGTCAGTGCATATTGAATGGGCAGTTTCATATCGGGTAATCCCATCTGTGCTTTGATGCTTCCGTCTTCGAACTGCACCATACTATGGATGATACTTTGCGGATGAATAACAACCTGTACCTGCTCCGGTTTCAGATTGAACAACCATTTTGCTTCGATCATCTCAAGACCTTTATTCATTAATGTAGCTGAGTCAATAGTAATCTTGGCTCCCATTGTCCAGTTGGGATGCTGAAGAGCATGTTCTCTCTTTACATTTAAAAGATAATTGGGTTTACGGCCAAGAAAAGGACCACCGGATGCCGTAAGAATGATCTTTTCAATCCTGTTCCTGGTTTCACCTATCAGGCATTGAAAAATAGCGGAATGTTCTGAATCAACCGGGATAACAGGTACACGGTTCTCTACCGCCTTTCGCATCATAATATCTCCCGCTATTACCAGTGTTTCTTTATTGGCCAATGCAATGGTTTTACCATTACTGATTGCTTTCAACGTTGGCTTTAATCCTGCATAACCAACTATTGCCGCCAGCATCAGGTCATAACAATCCATAGCTGCTGCTTCCTCCAGCGATTTTTCGCCGGTAAAAACTTTTACATCCGTTGACGAAAGGGCTTCTTTTACTTTGGAGTATTTTTTTTCATCGCCGATCACCACAACATTCGGATTAAATCTTAAAGCCTGGCTGATCAACAAATCATCATTGTTATTAGCAGTTAACACTTCAACAGAAAATTTATCAGGGTTAGCAGCAATTACCTCCAATGCCTGGGTGCCAATGGAACCGGTGGAACCGAAAATAGCAATGCGTTTACCCCCCTCCCCGCCAGCTGGCAGGAAGCTAATAGAGTCAGTTTTTATTTTTTGCTGTTCTCTCATGCAGGCAATTATAGAAATTTTAATTTGTTATCGTACTTCATACTCCTGACTTCTAACTTCCTGTTCAGTCCACTTTATCAATTCATCAGCAATTTTTCTATCATTACTCAACCTGGGTACTTTATTTTGCCCTCCTAATTTACCGATTGATTTCATGTAATCAATAAATCCATTCCTGCGGACGGAAGTAATTTTCAAAGGTCGCAGTATATTTCCTGCTATCAAATCGTCATAATACACATTCTTTTTACGAAGAGCCTGGTCAAGTTGGGCAGCAAACTTATCCATATTACCCGGTTTGTTTTCAAATTCAACAAACCACTCATGATAAGATTTTCCTTCATCGCTGCTTACAAACGGAGCTACGGTAAACTCAGTAACATGCACATTTTGTTCCATTGCCACTTTAAGCATACTTGCCTCCACTTCTTCTGCAATTACATGTTCACCAAAAGCGGAAATAAAATGTTTGGTCCTTCCTGTCACTACAAGCCGGTATGGTTCTGTTGAAACAAATTTTATCGTATCGCCAAGATTATATCCCCATAAACCTGCATTACTATTTATAACAAGAGCATAGTTCTCTCCCACTTTTACATCTTTCAATGATAAACGCTTTGGATTACTATTAAAAATTTCTCCCGCAGGAACAAATTCAAAAAAGATACCACTGTTTGTATTTAATAATAAGCCTTCAGCTTGCTGCGAATCCTGAAAAGCAAAAAATCCTTCGCTGGCAGGAAACAATTCAATACAATCAATTTTTTTACCGATACTTTCAAACAGCTTTGCTTTATAAGGTTCGAAGTTTACTCCTCCCTGCACCATCACACTGAAGTTTGGGAACAGCTCACCAATTTTCTTACCACTTCTTTTTATCAGTTCATCAAAATACATCTGCACCCACGGAGGTATCCCGCTTATTAATGTCATGTCTCTGTTGATCGTTTCATCAACAATTTTATTAAGCTTGGTTTCCCAGTCTTCAATGCAGTTGGTTTCATAAGATGGCAATTGATTTGTGCGGAGATACCCCGGCACATGATGGTTCACAATACCACTCAGCCGGCCGGTTGGAATGCCTCCTATTCTTTCCAGTTCCGGCGAACCGGATAAAAAGATCATCTTTCCATTGGAAAATTTTGTATTCCCCGTTTCGGCCATATAACAAAGCAGTGCATTGCGGGCTGTATTAATATGATTGGAAATTGAATCTTTTGTAATTGGTATATACTTGGTGCCGCTGGTAGTACCGGATGTCTTGGCAAAATAGATTGGTTTCCCTTTCCATAATACATTGTGCTTACCTTCCTTCACTTTGTCAATATAAAAACGCATCTGTTCGTAATCCATGAGAGCAACAGCCTGTTTGAACTCTTCATAAGTGTTCACTTTATCAAGGTCTGTGTTCTTACCAAAATCAGTGGTTCGACCCACTTTAAGTAGTGTCTTAAAAATATTTTCCTGGTCGGCCACTGCGGTAGTCATTCCTTTGCGTATACCTTTAAATATATATGATGCGAATGGCCGGGCTAAGAAGGATTTGATTTTCATGATTTGAGCTCTGGCAAATAATAGGGTCACAAATATAATGTAAGGCCAAACAAACAGGGCTATTTTATCAGCTTAAAACTTTGATCTTCTGTTTGCCGGTAACAGTTTTCCCCTTACCTTTGCCTCCCTCCGAAGGTCCAAAGGACTCCATTGGAGAGTTCCTTTCGGAGTTAATTGTAAGACTATGATTGCAGTGGTAAAAATAGCTGGCCAGCAGTTTAAAGTAGAGAAAGACCAGACCTTGTATGTTCCTCATGTAGAGGGCAACGCAGGCGATAAAGTAGAATTAGAAGTATTGCTGGCAGATGGCGGTAAAAAATTATCAGTTGGTTCATCAGTAAAGACAAAAGTTGAAGCCGAGATCGTTGACCAGATTAAAGGCGATAAAGTAATTGCCTATAAACAAAAAAGAAGAAAAGGCTTTCATAAAAAGAAAGGTCACCGTACGCTGTACACCCAAATTAAGATCAACGACATTAAATAAGAAGTCAGAGGCCTGAAGTATGAGGTCTGACTTCTGACATCAGACCTCGCACAATAAATCTGAAATTATTAATTTAAAATCTCTCTCTCATGGCACACAAAAAAGGTGAAGGCAGCGTAAAGAATGGCCGTGACTCACAAAGTAAACGCCTTGGTGTAAAAATTTTTGGCGGACAAGCTGCTGTTGCCGGTAACATTATCGTTCGCCAGCGTGGCACTGTTTATCATCCCGGAAAAAATGTTGGCGTTGGAAAAGATTACACTTTGTTTGCATTAAGCAACGGTGTAGTTGAATTCCGAAAAAGAAAAAACAACAGAACTTATGTTTCTGTGATGGCTGCAGAAGCCTGATCTTAATTTCACCCTTGTCCATTTTGTGGAAAAAAAATTTGGATAGTGTGAAATAATTATTACTTTTACTATCGTTAACCCATTTTTTTACTAAACATTAAATTCAAACAACATGGCTACAAAGAAAAAAGCAAAGAGAAGAGCTGCTCCAAAGAAGAAAGCTGCTAAGAAAAAGAAATAAGTTTGAAATTTCTCAAATGTAATAGGAAGTCTCCCGATATATCGGGGGACTTTTTTATGCCTCATCCACCTCACCTCTTCCCTCTCCATAAATGGAGAGGGTGAAACAGACCTCCGAAATTCGATTAAATTGCAGCCATGGATAATTATGCTATCGCCGATAATTTTTCACTGCTTGCCAAACTGATGGATATACACGGCGAAAATTCTTTTAAAACGAAAACCTATGCAGTAGCAGCTTTCAACATAGAGAAGCTGCCGGTTCAACTTAAGGATACGCCACGGGAAAAGATATTCAGCATTAAAGGCATTGGCGAAAGTGTGGGCAAGAAGATCATTGAGATGCTGGACACAGGTGAGCTGTCATTGCTGAAAGAATATCTTTTGAAAACACCACCCGGTGTGGCTGAAATGCTGAACATAAAAGGCATTGGCCCAAAAAAAATCAATACCATCTGGAAGGAAATGGAACTGGAATCCATCGGTGAATTATTATATGCCTGTGGTGAAAACCGGCTGACATTGTTCAAGGGTTTTGGTGAAAAGACACAGAAAAATGTACAGGAA
>JAHEZF010000164.1 GCA_023251215.1 Sphingobacteriales bacterium
GTCGTCATGATCGGCAGTAGTGACAAATGTGGCAGGATATTTCAGACCGCTTTTGATATTATGTGTCGGTGAAAACGCATACAGGTTTTTAAAATCAGCGGTGCTGTCGCTGCTGCCATATTCTGCTATCCAGTTCCAGCCGATGGTGAACTTCTGGTATCGGAGCATATCCATCACGCCTGCCTGTGCCACGGCCACTTTAAACAATTCAGGACGCTGGTTGATGACCGCACCGATCAATAATCCGCCATTAGAACCGCCCTGCACACAAAGATATTTACCGGAAGTATATTTTTTCTTTATGAGATACTCTGCGCCGGCAATGAAATCATCAAAAACATTTTGTTTATTGAAACGCATGCCTGCGTGGTGCCATTTTTCTCCATACTCACTGCCTCCACGCATATTAGCGAGTGCAAAAACTCCACCTTGTTCCAGCCAGGTTATCCTCGTTGCACTGAATGAGGGATTGCTGCTGATATTAAATCCGCCATAACCGGTAAGCACCGTTGGGTTATTTCCGTTTTTTGCTGTTCCTTTTTTATACACAATAAACATCGGAACCTTAGTGCCATCCTTGCTGGGATAAAATACCTGTTCAGTCACATAATCTTCAGGATTAAATTTTACTTCCGGTTTGCGAAAGACAGAACTTTCGCCGCCAGCAATATCATATTTATAAATAGTAGGAGGAAAAGTAAAGGAAGTGAATGTGTAGAAAACAAATTTATCATCTCTCCATCCGCCAAAACCGCCGGCAGAACCCAATGCGGGCATCCTTACTTCTTTTTCAAGTTTTCCATTGAGATCATATACATATACATGTGTGGCTACATCTTTCAGATAGCTTACAAAAAGTTTATGCCCGGCTGAAGTAACAGAAGACATCACTTCAGGCTTTTCCGGAATAATCGTTTTCCAGTTGGAAGGATCGGGGTTTTGTGGGTCAACAAGTATCACCCGGTTATTTTTTGCCCCGTCGTTTGTTCTGATCAAAAATTTTCCATTTACCTCTTCCTCAAATCCATAAGAAAAATCGCCCACTTGTTTAATAATGGGTTTAAAAGTTTTGTCATTACTCCTGTTATCAAAATACCAGAGTGCATTCCCATCTTTTCCTTTGCCGCGGTCACTGATGTTGAGAAATACATAGCGTTCATCTTCGCTGGTGAATATGCCGTGAAAACGCTGGAGGTTATTTTTATCTTCATACACTAAAACATCCTGGTCCTGCGAAGTGCCTGCTTTATGATAATAAACAATATGATTTTCATTTTTTGTTGACAATTCTTTTCCTTTTTCCGGTGTGGGATAACGGCTGTAGTAAAATCCATCACCCTGCCAGGATGCGCCGGACACTTTCACCCATACCAGTGAATCAGGTAAATATTTCAGTGTCGTCATGTCCATTACAAAAAAAGTTCTCCAGTCGCTGCCACCTTTTGATTTTCCGATCACAGCATAGTGTCCGTCTTTGGAAAGCGAGAATGTTGCAAGGCTCGTTGTTCCGTCTGCAGAAAATCTGTTGGGGTCCAAAACTTCTTCAGGTTTGCCATCCAATCCTTTTTGGCGGAACAAAACGCTTTGATTCTGCAAGCCATCATTCCTGGAGAAGTAAAAATATTCACGGGTTCTTGAAGGAGCAGAATATCTTGGATAATTACTGATCTCCTCCAGCCTTGACAGCCATTGAGCCCGGTAAGGAATTTTTTCCAGGTAACTGAACGTAACATTGTTTTCTTCTTTTACCCAGGCTTTTGTTTCTGCGCTGTTATCGTCCTCCAGCCATCGGTAGGGATCAGCCACTTTTATTCCATTATAGTCATCAACCACATCCCCTTTTTTGGTTTGGGGATATTGCAATTGCGCTGCAAGTAAAAGAGGAGAAAAAAGAAACAGGAATGAGAATATTTTTTTCATATAAATGATTTTAATATCGTTAAAGATAAATGAATGTAGTTGTAAAAAGTCAGGGTCGTTACAAATGGTTTTTTCGCAGGATAAACGATACCTGTCGGTTTATTACAAGTTGACGATGCGGCTGGCTTATATTTGCCTGCCGGATAGAGATATAAAATGTGTTTAAAATACACACTCAAAACAAAACCTTATTTTTGGCCGGTTTTTTAAATTAAAATGGAAAAGAAAATAACCCGTGTAGGAGTTCTTACCTCTGGCGGTGATTCGCCTGGTATGAATGCAGCGATAAGGGCTGTTGTTCGCACGGGCATTTATTATGGTTTGCAGGTACATGGCATTATGCGGGGCTTCCAGGGCTTGATTGAAGATGATATTTACCGGATGGAATCCCGTTCTGTCGCTAATATCATTCAGCGGGGCGGCACCATGCTGAAAACGGCCCGATGTAAAGAATTTTTTGACTATGAAGGAAGAAAGGCTGCTTACGAAAATCTAAAACGAAGGGGAATTCAGGGTATTATTATCATTGGCGGTGATGGGTCTTTTCGTGGCGCTGTGCAATTCAGCAAAGAATTTGACTTACCCTGCATCGGGATCGCCGGAACAATTGATAAAGATATTAACGGAACTGATTTTACCATTGGCTTCGACACGGCTGTTAATACCGCTGTGGAAGCAATTGATAAAATAAGGGATACCATGGATGCTCACGAGCGGATCTTCATTATCGAAGTGATGGGTCGTGATGCCGGTTATATTGCTTTACATAGTGGTATTGCTACCGGTGCAGAAAATATTCTGATACCGGAACGCAAGACCATTATGGAAGATATCATCGCTTCATTGCTGGAAAAAGAACGCCGCAAAAAATTAGTGAACCTGATCGTAGTAGCCGAAGGTGATGATTTTGGCGGCGCTTATGAAGTGCAAAAAGTATTAAAAGAAAAATTGCCAAATGCAGAAATCAGGGTTTGTATCCTTGGTCATATCCAAAGAGGCGGCGCCCCGTCCTGCCTTGACAGGATTATTGCCAGCCGCATGGGCTATCATGCCATAGAAAGCCTGATGGAAGGAAGATATAATGTTTTTGTCGGCATACTTAATAACAAGATGAACTATATACCACTTGAGGATGCTGTTAAAAATAAAGGTAAGATTAGCGAGGAATGGATAAAGATCGTTAAGATATTAGCGTCATAAAAGTAAGTTGCTGGTCGCTGGTTACCAGTAAAACACATGACGGGCAACCAATAACCAGAAACCAGCAACTATCAACCAGTAACATGACCAAACACGCAGAAAAGTATTATCACAAACAAATGGACCGTGATGCGGGACTTACACACAAAAAACACCGAACTAAAATCGTAGCCACCGTTGGCCCCGCTTGCGACACTTACGATAAATTACTGGAGTTGGTGAAAGCGGGAGTAAATATCTTTCGTCTTAACTTTTCTCATGGCTCACATGAAGACAAAGCAAAGATCATCGAAGATATTCGCAGGATCAATAAAACGGAACCATTCAACATTGCCATCATTGGAGACCTGCAGGGACCCAAATTAAGAGTGGGTGAAATTGAAGCTGGTGAAATACAGATTGAACCCGGTGATATTATCACTTTTACCAATGAAAAAGTTTTGGGCACAAAAGAAAGGATTTATGTTTCCTATCCTGATCTTCATGCTGATGTTACAGTCGGTCATACGATCCTGATCAACGATGGCAAACTGGAAGTAAAGGTTAAAAAGATATTGAAGAATAATGATGTGCAGGTGGAAGTAACGATGGGCGGCGCCCTGGCCTCAAACAAAGGGATCAATCTTCCTGATACAAAAATCTCTTTACCGGCATTGACCAAAAAAGACCTGGAAGATCTTGATTTTATTATTGAACAGAAACTTGACTGGGTAGCACTCTCTTTTGTGCGCAGTGTGAAGGATATTGAAATCCTCAGGAATAAACTGGAAAAGAAAAAAAGTAAAACAAAGATCATCGCAAAAATTGAAAAGCCCGAAGCATTGGATAATCTCCGTGATATCATTGTTGAATCCGATGCCATCATGATTGCCCGTGGCGATCTTGGAGTAGAATTGCCTGTTGAAAAAGTCCCGCTGCTGCAAAAACAGATCATTCGCAAATGCCTGCATCGGGCAAAACCGGTAATTGTTGCTACACAAATGATGGAGAGCATGATCGAAATGAATAAACCTAACCGCAGCGAAATAACGGATGTGGCCAATGCTGTAGTGGAAGGCGCCGATGCCGTAATGCTGAGCGGGGAAACAGCCACCGGCCGGCATCCTGCTTTGGTAGTGGAAACCATGTGCAAGATCATCATGGAAGTGGAAAAAACGGATTATAATTATAACCGTGAGGATGAACTGGCGCCGCAAACCCATTCACCTTCATTTCATAGCGATGCTATCTGCTACAATGCCTGCAAACTGGCCAAGGATGTAAATGCCGACGCAATTATAGGAATGACTCAAAGCGGTTATACCGGTTTTGTGTTGAGCAGCTATCGTCCCAAAGCGCCACTGTACATTTTTACAAAAGAACGGTCACTGGTTAACCAGTTAACCCTTAGCTGGGGAGTAAGAGCTTTTTATTATGACGAAGAGGAAAGCCTGGATGATATTTTCGCCGACCAGATAGATATTTTGAAACAAAGAAAATTTATCAGGCAGGGAGAAATAGTGGTCAGCACAGGAAGCACTCCGGTTTCTCAGCACTTACCTACCAATATCATAAAGATCACAAAAGTGAAATGACCATAAAAAAAGCGGCCCGATACGGGACCGCTTTTCCTGAATTTGTTTTATTCTATTTTGC